>NZ_JBFTNE010000081.1:0-31487 GCF_056397325.1 Cupriavidus sp. 05N39 | reverse complement strand
GAGTACTGGCCTTCTTTACGCCCGTCGTGTCTCGCGATGGTCAAGGCGATGTTCCTAAACTCGCTCTTGCCGAAACCGCGACAAACACCCCTCGCCAAACCTCAAAATTGGCGGGACGTAACACCAAGGGGCCGCCTGTCGGTAGGCTTCAGAGTCTTGGTTTCCCGCCACCCTGCTATTCAAGCTACGGGGCGCCTGACTTTTACCCCGGCAGGACTGGCTCCTGCTGAACACGCCAGCCTTAGCTGGACGCACACTGTGTCACAAATTTAGCTTCACATCCCAGCAGCATGGACACCGGCGGAGCCGGTTGATAATGGCACGAGCGATGAGTAGCCGCAGCGTCGAAATCGACTCAGCCACGTGGCGCTGCACTCGTCCGGCTGCCGCGAGGGACGTAATCCTTGGGGAAGGAAGGCGTTTCTGGTTGAGCACGGTTTTTTTTTGAGGTGCTCTGATTGAGGCGCATAGCGACGAGGAAGGCGTAGGCCGCAATACACAGGGTGGCATGGTGATGAAAGCCCCTCCAGCCGCGGCCTTCATAGTGCGCGAGGCCGAACTCCTGCTTGAGTTCCTGATAGTCGCGCTCGATACGCCAGCGCATCTTGGTGACGAAGACCAATTGTTCCAGGGTGGCATCGGACGGACCGGTAGAGAGGAAGTACTTCACCGGCTCGGCTTCTCCTTCGGGCCATTCGATCAGTAGCCACTCCTCGGGACGCATCTGCGTGCCCAGGTAGTCGCGATGAGCAGGGCGAACCCGCACGGCGGCGAAGCGGGAGGACAGTTCAGTGTTGGAGCCTTCCCGCCAGGTGACCGTGCGATAGACTTGCTGCGGCAAGTCCATCGCCAAGGCCTTCACCGTCACCGGTTGGTGTCCAGGCTCCCGACGCAGCTTCGTCGGCCGTATGCCGCGACCGCTCCATGCCTTGGGCGGCAGCGGCGCGGTGCCGGGCGCCCATACCGTAGTCCCCGGCCGTATGCCGACTGCATACAGCATGCCCATCTCAGTAATGCCATCGCGAAAGGCGGTTTCATCGCCATACCCGGCGTCCGCCAGCACCACGCCCATCGGCACGCCCGAGGCGAGCGCCTCACGCATTTGCGCCAGAGCAATTTCCGGCTTGGTCGCGAACGTCATGCCGTCCGGCACCCCGGCCTTCTTCTTGCGCACCGGGTCACTCGCCCAGTCTTTGGGCAAATACAGTTGATAGGCGACAGGAATGCTGCCCTGGACGCTGGCCAGCGAAAGACTGACCGCCACCTGGCAGTTGTCCTGCTTGCCCAGTTGACCGCAGTATTGGCGCGCGACGCCAACTGAATGCATTCCCTTCTTCGGGAACCCGGTGTCATCGATAATCCAGTAGCAGCCACTGTCCAACCCGAGGTGTGGCACAACCCAGTCGCGAACGCGCGACATCACGGCACTGTCCGACCATCCCGCCTTGGCCACGAAGTGATGTAACGATTGGTGCTTGGCAGCCACGTGTAGCGGATCGGTATGCGCAGCCAGAGGCTCAACACTCTTGCGCTGGATCGGCAACATGAGGCCTCGACAATAGTCCTGCAATCCGACGTTTCGATCCACATGATCCAACGCCACGCATAGGTACTCAATATAACGATCGAATTCCGCCAGATTTCCCATTGCCGCCTCTTGCCACGATGGAATCTTGGTTATAACTGAAATTCAATATTATTGACACAGTAATTGTCGTTTTTGTGACACAGTAAGATTTCTATGGGGCGTTGGGAGTCAAGCACTTGTTGGTCTTTTTTCGTTGGGCAGTATCTCCTATTGAGACGAGAGACGAGCCGCAAGTTATCCACGGCCGGTCAGCGGGTCGCCTGTCACGACCACGACGCTGGCCAGCGGTGGATAACTTGCACGGCAAAGGCGCGTGATTTCAGTTTGGTGTCCTTTCAATAATTCGAGACTTCAACGGGATGGAGGTCGGAGTGTCTGATGCCGGGCAGTTGCCCTGGCCAACTTCTATCCGTGCCGGCGCCAGGCCGGTCACCACATACCGCATGCGCAAAGCGCTGGAACCTTCACCTCACTTTCAACTGCGCCTTAAAGCGACGGCGTTCGCCGTCTACCGCGGGGGTGCAGTGTTCTTCCGCAGCTTCAACCCGAGCGCGAGTGCGACGAACCCGTGCATATTGCGCGGATCATTTCGCCCACTTGCCGGACAGAAGATGAGCTTGGCCTGATCCATCCTATTGGCGCATTGCAGCGCCGGGATTTGGCCCGCGCGCTCCCCGTATTCGACCATCGTGATTTCATCGCGCGCACGTTTTTGCGATATCACGAGCGCTTTTTTAGTAGCGAAGGTCGCATCCATCAATTCCACAAGGCCACTCCGGATTCGTTCGTGCTCTACGGCACGATCGTCACGGACGGCGTCAATCGTCTCGTCGACTTCTGCGTGCAGTCCGGCAGTCGCCTGGAATACAGCAGACAACTTATCCGCAGCGTGATCGCCGCCCTGTGCGTTGGCGAGACACAGTAAGGAAAACCAACAATCATGAAAAAGCACCCAGACGATCAGGGTGGGCTGGATCTCGCCGCCCTTCCCGAAGAGAAGCCCGAAACGGCGGCTGTCAGCCCGTCGCGGGGACGCAAGTCCAAGAAGCAGCACAGCCTGTTGATTGCCGGTTTCCGCACTCTGGATATCGAGCTCGCGCTCATTCAGTGCGGCAACACGTTTCTGGTCCGCAAGTGCCGCGTTCAGCCGTATGCGGAACAGGCTCGTACTCCGGTACCGGATAAGGATGCCGGCATCGCGGCGCTAGTCAGCGAGTTGGCCACTGCCGGTATCACCGGTCCGTTGGCCCGGATGCGCTGCGCGCGCTTCGGGTTCTAGCCTTCTTCCCACAACTTCGTGAAGCCCCTCGGGGCTTCCGTTTGCGCCCTGCACGAGGCGTAGACGGAAGGTCCGATACCTCCTGGTTTTTGTTGCAGCACCCAGCTGCATTGTCACAAACGCCACCCAGGAGATTCCAAATGGCTCACGAACTACAACTCTCTCTCGACGGCACGGCCTCCATGGCCTACGTCGGTGCAATGCCGTGGCATGGCCTCGGCCGAAAGCTCACCGAGAACGCGACGATCGAAGACTGGCGCCGCGAAGCCAAGCTGGATTGGCATCTGCACCGCAGCACGGTGCAGTTCATGAATGGCGAGATGCACGACTTCCCGGAGCATCACGTGCTCTACCGAAGCGACAGCAACGCGCCGCTGGCGGTGGTTTCCGATCGCTACAAGGTCGTCCAGCCGGGCGAGGTCCTGGAATTCTTCCGTGACCTGGTCGCGCACTCGGGCTTCACGCTCGAGACCGCGGGCAGCCTGAAGGGCGGGCGCCGAATCTGGGCGCTGGCCAGGACGGGTTTTGACGCCGAAGTGGTCGACAACGATCCGGTGAAGAACTACCTGCTGCTGGCCACCTCTTGCGATGGCTCGCTGGCGACGACCGCGCAGTTCACCTCCATTCGCGTCGTTTGCAACAACACCTTGCATCTGAGCCTGCATGGCGCGCAAGCCGCGTTGGCCAGTGCGTCGGTGATCAAGGTCCGCCACAACACCGAGTTCGATCCGACCGTTGTGCAGGACCAGCTCGGCTTGATCGGCGAGAAGGTCTTCGGCAGTTTCATCGACCGCATGAAGAACTTGTCGGAGAAGGCGGTTTCGCCCGCACAGGCGGATGCCGTGCTGCAGTCCTTGATGAGTTCGATTGCAACCCCTGACGTCACGAAGTCGCGAGGCTACAAGACCGTCATGGGGCTATTCAATGGCGCCGGCAAGGGCGCCGGGTTGGACGGTGTCAGGGGTACGGCATGGGGGCTGCTTAACGCGGTCACCGAGTACCACGATTTCCATATCCGCGCACGCGGTCAGGACAATCGCCTGAACTCCGCTTGGTTCGGCATTGGTGCCAACGCCAAGGAAAAGGCGCTTCAAGCGCTGGAAGCACTGTAAGTCGTAACGCCGCCGCCAGCCGCCAGGCTGGCGCGGCGCCACCTCATCTGGAGATCGCCATGAGCCAACACCACTTTCAAACGGTCCACGGGGCCAATACCATCGACGTCGTACTCGGTTGGGACCGCCCGCTGCACCATTTCTTTCTGTGGGTGGAGCGCCTGCGCTCTCCGGTTGCCATGGAACAAGCCGAGCAACGAGCAATGGCCGAGACGGCGGATTGTCAAGAAGAGCTGACTGATGATTGCGAAGAGCCCTCGGAGGACTTCCTCTACCACAACCTGGACGACACCACTTCGATGGGTGCCGGCCTCGCTTACTTCCGCAGCAAGCTCGCCGCACTTGGCGTCACCGTGCCGGAGACCATGTTCACCCAGGTCCTGCGCGACAAAGCACTCAACATCGGCAACCGGTATGTGGTCTATCGAGCGGATGGCACCTTCGAAGGCTAGGCCGCGCCCGGCCCGTCCGCAAGGCAGGAAGCACGGCACAGACACCAGGCGTTCTCCGATCCCGGATCGGTACACCTGCACTGCCGCGTTTTCGGACTGCTGCTGCAGTCCCAAGGCGCGAAGAGTCTAGATGGTTTTCACAGCCGCCAGAGCGGCAAGTTAAGCCCAAGAGGGGAACCACTCCCTTCACGGGTGGGTTCCCTCGCTATAGGAGAACCCACAATGCAAGAATCCGCAATGCTGCTCGAACAGCCGACTCTACCCTTGAGCCGGATCCGCACGAGCCGATTCAATCCACGCCGGTTCTTTGATCCGGTGAAAATGGCAGAACTCGTTGCCGGCGTACGTGCGGCGGGATGCATCATGCAACCCATCGTTGTCCGCCCGGTTGAGGACGACCTCTACGAGATCATCGCCGGCGAGCGACGCTACCGCGCGGCGACCGAGGTGTTTGGCGTCGAGTACGCGATGCCCATCGTGGTGCAGGATGTCGACGACGAGACGGCGGAGGCCATGGCGATCATCGAGAACGTCTCCCGCGACGACATCGCGCCCTCTGAGGAGGCGGTGGCTGCAGCGAGGATGGTCGGCAAACTTAAGGGTGACCGGGAGGAGGCGGCGCGCATTTTCGGCTGGTCCCGTGCGCTTCTCGACAAACGCCTGGCACTCATGAACTGTAGCAGTGAGGTGCTTAATGCTCTCAACGAGCGCAGGATCCAGCTCGGTCACGCCGAGCTGCTCGCCGCCCTCGCCAAGGATAAGCAGGACAAGTTCCTGCCTGTCATCATCTCCGAGTCGAAGACGGTTGCTGAGTTGAAGAAGGCAATTGAGACGGTGTCCTGCAGTCTTGCAAGCGCCATTTTTGATAAAACGGAGTGCGCAACGTGCCCGCACAATTCTGCGCTGCAGACGGAGATGTTCGGCGAATCCATCGCCACCGGAAACTGCACCAATCGCACTTGCTTCAACACTAAGTGCGAGGCGCAGCTGGCCACGATCGAGCAAGGCCTCAAAGACGAATTTCCTGCGGTTCGGATCGTGCGGACAGGCGACAAGTACACGCGGATCCAGCTGGTCGTGGAGGGTTCCACCGGGGTTGGTGAGGAGCAAGCCAAGGCCTGCCATGCCTGCCAGAACTTCGGTGCTGCCGTCAGCGGCCTGCCGGACTCGATGGGCAAGGTCTACCGGGGTCAATGCTTCGACACGGCCTGCAACTCGCGCAAGGTTGCCGCGCGGATCGCGGCCGACAAAGCCGCGGCGGCACCGCCGTCGACATCAAAGAAGGGCGGTACGACGGGAAAGGCAGCAGCGGCATCTGGCGCCGGCACCACCGCTGGCGCTACGCCGGCGGAGAAGCCCGTCACGGCTGTCAGCGAGACCGATAAGGTGAAGGCCTACCGCGTCGCCCTCTGGCGTAAATGCCTGCGGCGCGAAGTGGCGTCCGATCCGATCGTGGCCAATCACTACCTCCTTGCCGTCGCATTGGCGGGCCAGGCGCGAACGATCGACGGGGCGGCCATGCGCAAGCTTTATGAGCGCATCGTTCCCGACGAAACGTGCTCGGCCACTGACCTTGACAAGGCGCTGGACGCCGCAAGCGCACTGACCGAAGTGCAGCGGGAGAACATGTCCGTGGCGCTCACCGTTGCCGCCATCGAGGGACTGGACGTGCCATCGCTGGTGCGTCTGTGCAAATACCAGAAGCTCGACTTGCGCAAGTACTGGAAGCTCTCCAAGGACTTCCTGGAATTGCTGACCAAGTCCGAGATGAGGGTGGTTGCCAACGAGATCGGCCTGCTGGCCGCGCTTGGCGATAGCACTGCCAAGGTTTTCAACAAGCCCAAGCCCGAGTTGATCGAAGCCCTCCTGAAGGTGGAGAAGTTCGAGTACGAAGGCAAGGTACCGCGCGTGCTGCTGTTCTAAGGCATCGCTTTCCCCCAGTTTTCAGTGAAAGGAAATTCCATGTTCCAACAACTTGCAACCCTGCTTGGCTCGTGTGAGAAGCTCGTCCTGACGCTCGCCCTCAAGGGCGAACAGATGACGGTCTTCGTCGCGCCAACCGTCAAGGGTGGTGCTGACACGGGTCTGAGCCTGCCGCTGGTCCTGACGGCCACGCCGGCTGAGCTGGATACCGGATTCCTCGACGCGCTTGCCGGGTATACGACGTCACGCCGCTCGCTCAGCGAGCTGGTGGAGGCGACGACTGCCGTGCTTGATGCCGCCAAGACCGCGCAAACGCAGAAGGCCTCGAAGGCGATCGCCAACGCTGGCAAATCGAAGTCCAAGCCGCAGCTCCCGAATGAGGAGAGTGAAGGCGAAGAGGAGGAAGAGTCCGCCGATGGCACTACCGAGGCGGAAGCCCCGGCAACTGCAGCTCCCTCCAGCGACGGACATCCTCCGGAGTCCAAGGGGACGGACCTTGCCGCATTGCTCGACGACTAATTGGAGGCACACCATGACCATCGAAGTGACGCGCCTTGTGCGCGAGTTCCTCTACAACGGCATGACGTTCGTCGATCCCGGCCCTGCGTTCAGTCCCGACGATGTGCGGGACCTGTACTCGGCGCAGTACCCGGAGCTGACCACCGCCAAGGTGGACGGCCCCGAGCACAAGGGGGAGACGGCAACTTACACCTTCGTCCGCGCTGCGGGCGCCAAGGGGTAGCCATGCGCCATCGGGACTTGATGAAAGCCCTGGCGGATCCCGACAGAGCATTTGATCGGCCGCCCGGGGCGGTTTTTTTACAATCGAAGGAGATGCAAGCATGCTGCTCAGCCCTCGGCAAACTGGTGGCGGCGTCGATGGAGGCGTCGCCGCAATCCCGCAATTTCTGCGGCCTGCCGCTGCCGCAGATCGACCTGCCCATGGTTTTCTGACGCTGCCGGAAGTCTCGGCCGACGTTGCGGTCAGGGGCAAGGTACGTTTCCATACCCCCGAAGCGGTCACCGCGCTGGCGCGTGCCCATTTTGATACCGGTGCGYTGCGCGCGCGGGACGTCAAGGCACCGACCGGCGTTGGCGACGCCTACGCCCAGGCGCTCTTTAAGTGGTTCGGCCGGCAGCATCGGCCGTTCAATTACCTCAACCTCAAGTTCTCCTTGCTGGACGCCGATGCTGTCCGCGAGGAGATTGCTCATCAATACGAGGCGCGTTCCTTTACTGGCGACGCACCGCTCTATCTGGCGGTGAGTAGCGAAGGGGAAGGGATCTTCGAGCTGCGCGCACACGCCGAGAAGCTCACGCGTGCGCACCCGCAGCTGCTGGCGACCGCCTTGCGTCTCATCGAAGCGGCGTCATGGCGGACTGCCTGGATCAGGACGCCGAGCGAGCTGCTCTCTCACTTTGCCCATTTCTATTGGGAGGGGGACGAGACAGAGTCGGACGCCGACAGCCTTGAGTGGCTGAAGGAGCGCTTTGACGAGGACCAGGAAACAATGCAGCGCTACTTGCCGTCGGTCGTGCGTGCAGAGCTTGTCCCCGCCGCGCTTCGCCTGACGCCGACAGGTCGGCGCCGACGCAGAGATCGCCGGGACTTCGGTCTCGACGTCGCTACGCTGGAATCGTTGACCAGTCGGCGAGGCATGGCACGGCTCTGCCGAGAGCTGATCCTGCTCCGCAACCTGATTAGCAGGGCGCGGGGCCGGGATCTCCTCAACTATGGCTACGACGCACGTCCTGTGTACTCAGCGGCCGTACTGGTCTGGGAGAACGACGAGCGGGTCCAGCAGCTCTTCGACGACATCTATCAATACGAGTGGGATGGCGGCGAGGCGACGATGCACTTGGGTTTCATCCCGATTGCACAGGAACCTTCGGCCATCCGACGCCAGTACGCCGATTGGCAACTTGCCCTTCAAACGCTGACCAGCATCGATCGTGTGCTTGGCCACCTCACAAACTCGGATCCACTATGACAAAGATTGCAATGGGACAGGCCGGCGTGGAGGTAAATGTCACCAAGGCCGTCCTCTTATATAGCCAGAAAGACGGAACCATTTCCTATGCGACGCTCCACCCGATCCTGGTTGCGCCCAAGGGCGACAGGCCCACGATCGGCGCGGGTGTGCCGCTTGACCGGTTCGGCCTCGTGCAGTGCCTGCAATCTCTCGCCGAGAACGCGATCCCACAGGCGGAGTTTCTGCCTGCGACCGTGTTGTCCATTGGAGCGCATGCAGTGACCTGGTGGTGCCCGCCGTGCACGCGTCGCGTGTTCTTCCAGTGCAAGGAGCTTGGCAATCGCAGCAGCATCGTGCCGCACCCCGGGCTTGTGTTTCAGGCCGCTGTCGACGGATTCCGCGTGTTCGCCCTGCGGGACGAAGGCAGGCCGACGCCGAAGACGAAGCTCTACGAGCCTCCCTACTTCAACACCTGGGACGCTGGAGAGATCTGCGTCGGCTCGGCAAAGGTCCCTGCGAGGATCGGCGTGAGCGCGATTCGTGGCTGGGAGGATGCATTTTTCAACTCGGCCTTCACGCACCCCAACCACGGCGGCAAACGGGTTGCCTACAAGCGCGGCGTGTTCGCGTTCTGGAAAGACATGCTGGACGGCGCGTTCGGGAAGGCATACCCAAAGGACGTCCTCGTTCCCTTCAAACACACTCTCGGCGATCTGATCGCCAACGAGCTCACATAACCATGAACCCTTTCGATTCTACATTGCAACGCTCCTTCCCGACCGTCATGGTCCCGACGAGGGAGCCCGTCGCGGGGATGACAACAGCAGGCGAGCGCTTGCTTGTCGCGAGCAACGGCGTATTCATCGAGATCTTTCGGCCCTGGATCCGGCTCATTCGCCGCATCAGCAGCTACGCCGTCTCAACGGCCATCCCCTATGGGGTTGTCGAGGAGGTGACCGAACTGCTGTGCGGCCGAGTTCCGCCAGAGTTGATCGGCGCCTTTGCCGAGCAGGCGAGGGCGGCGTGTCCTAATGAAACTGGTGGGTGGATTGTCTGGAACCCCGGGACCAAGGCGTTTCGCCTGGTTTCGGTGGTCGTGCTGTCGCATGACAGCGCCAGCCTCCGCTACGACCGACCGCAACTCGCCGACGGCGAAGTCCTGGTGGCTGACTGCCACTCGCACGGGTGCTTCGCCGCCGGCTTCTCAACGACCGATGACCAAGACGATCGCTTTGACRTGAAGTTTGCGGTTGTGCTTGGCCGCTGTCATACCCGAAGCATGGATGTTGCCTTGCGACTCTGCGCGAAGGGGATCTTCGAGCGTTCCCACAACATTCCGGTGTCCTGGTTGGATGCCGTTGGAGAAGCCAATGACGTTGCTGCAACATAGGATCCCGCCGTGCATGATCAGTGGGGCATGGAAGGTGGTCGTGGTTGGTGCCGGCGGCACGGGCAGCGCCCTGCTGCCGAACCTGGCGCGACTGCACCATGCCATGCTCGAGCTCGGCCATCCCGGTGGCATTGACTGCACCGTCTACGACGACGACACCGTGAGCGAAACCAATGTCGGCCGCCAGGGTTTCTACCCGGCGGACGTCGGCGGCTACAAGGCGCTGTTGCTGGTCAACCGGCTCAATGTCCTCATGGGCACACGATGGGTCGCGGTGCCCCGCAAACTCGCCGCCTCCGAGGCAGTGCACGCCGATCTGGTGATCGGGTGCGTCGATACCCGTGCTGCGCGAAAGGCGATCCTGTCGGCTTGTGGCAAGGGCGGGGGAAGTTACTACCTCGACTGCGGCAACGAAACGGACCGTGGCCAGGTCATCCTGGGGGAGATCAGACAACCTCACCCGGGGCGCCTGCCTCATGTGGGCGACCTCTTTCCGGATCTGATCGACCCGGCAGGTGACAAGGAAGACTCCGCGCCGTCCTGCTCGATGGCCGACGCACTGCGCAAGCAGTCGTTGGTCATCAACCAGGCGATCGGTGTCCAGGCCTTCAACCTGCTGTGGACTTTCTATCGAACCGGCGCACTCCCGTACTCGGGGGTGTTCGTGAACCTGGCTACCGGCCGGACCAATCCGTTGGCCTTGGACCCGGCAGCCTGGGCGAGATTTGGGTACGTTGACCCAGTTCCAAGCCCGGGCAAGAAAGAAGGCAGCAAGCAGCGCAGGTCGCCGCGCAGCCGCACCGGTGCGGCACAGGCAACGGCAGTTTGAACACCGCAATGTAGTAACCCGCGCCACTTTCTGTGGCGTGTTCCCTCAAGTCCCATCGGGCGAATGTCCATGCCCGATGGCATGGCTTCGCCCGCCTCAAGAAAGGTGAAACCATGAAAAAGCTATTTGCAACCATTACCGCAATCGCCATGCTGACCGGCTGCGCCGTCGAGCACACGTCCTCCAATGTCTACCGAGGCATGGAGGCGTTGCACGGCGGCCAGGTCGAGCACGCGTCGGTCGTACGGGTACGTGCTGTCATCATCCAGGGTAGTGTGACGCCGGGCTACGGCGCATTCTCGGGTCTTGCCGGCATTGCCGGTGCGATCGTGGGTTCGGTCGTTGGCTCGCAGGCCATCGGTGGTGGCCGTGGCAGGTATGTCGCCGCAGCCATTGCCGGCCCGGTTGCGGGTATCGTCGCGCAGCAGGTTGCTGAACGCGCGTCGAACGCCAGCCGGCAGGGCTATGAGATTGTCGTTCGCACGGATCTGGGGCGACTTGTGGCCATCACGCAGGATGCCGATCAACCGATTGCCCCTGGCGATCGGGTGATGCTCGTGTCCAGCGGCGGCGCCATGCGGGTAACCCGTTAGCAGTCCCCGGGGCCTCGCCCACAGCAATCAGCCGCTCCCCATGTTGGGGGGCGGCTTTTTTGTTTTTCGGCGGCTTTCGGGATGGGGGAGCGGTGGCGGCGGAGACGGTATAGTTCAGGGAACGATCCGACGGCTCAGTTCGGCCGAGGCCGTGAGGGGACCCGCGTTCGATGCGTCGTCGAGACATTCACGTGACAGCTCCGCTCAGCTAGCGGTCGTTCGATCGACGAGAGACGGCGTCTGGGGCACTGCCTATGTCTGCCGCGCTGGCGTCTCGATTGGAGGCTGCTAGCTATTTCGCCAGCCGATGCGGAGGACTTCGAAACGACTGGCGGCATAAAATCTATACAACGACGGGCACAGGACGTGATGCCCTTACTAAGCTGCTGGTGCTACCCAATTTGGATCGAGGTTCACGTTGTACTTTTTCGGGTCCAGGTTCTGCCTGATCCAGTAGTAGAAGGCTGTTATCCAATCCTCATTCTGTCCAGCAAGAGCGACGTAGTTAGGCAGCGCCTTGAGGATTGCCGCGAGCGCACATTCGTCCAGATCGTCCACTTCAACAGTTCCGCTGTCGCCTTGGTCGAAGTGCTTGATTGCATTGATGAGCAGCATGTCGTTGACCGCCGTTCCGGCAACCGCTCTCGTCTGTCTTGGCCCCCCCTTCTCAACTTCCATTTCGATGATCGAGTCAGTGAAGTTGCTTTGGCCGGTATTGAGAACGAGGCGGGAGAGGATGACGTCTGCCGCACCGGCAAGCGTGATAACTGAGAAGCGGTCGTTGCGTGCTACGAAGAGGCCGATTGCCGCCCGAAGCTGGTCTGCCGCAATCTGGAGGCGGGTGTAGGTTTGGGTGGTCATCGCGGCCTCATTTGCTTCGGTACGTTCTCATATTCAGCCACCAAGCGTGCTCCATCGTACTTCGCCCAAAGAAGGCGCAAGAATACGTTCATGAGTGGTTCGCCGCGTCCGTTCAACTTGATGTAGTCCAGTATGGCTCTGGTCAGCGCCTTCTCTGCCGAGTCATACAGGTCCATCTCCACCGTTTCGGTGTCTGTCTCCGCGAGATGCTTGTGGGCGGAGATGCCAAGCATCATCTCGATATGGTGGTAATAGGATTGGCGCGATGGCGTCTTCCCGGCCATTTGCTCACAGACTCGCCGCGCATAGTCAACGAAGGGTTCCTTGCCGGCTTGCGCCCGTAACATGCCGTCCAGCAAGCCGCTCGCCGCGCCGGCGAGAGTGATGACCGCGTGGTAACTGAGGCCGCGAAGAAATATGTCCACAGCCGCCTCAAGCTGTGTACGTGCAATATCGCTCTTCTGGAAGGTCGGCATATGGCGCGCACCGGGATTCGGATAGGCCGACTATACCAGTCCGGAATGCGGAGGCGGTTCGGTCCCCGCGTTTGTCTGCTTGTCCCGAGGCGAAGGGATCGAGACGGAGGCATGCCGATGCAACGCAAACGGAACTTCCGAACCGGTTCCTCCCAGATTCCTTAGCCTACGCGTGTCGGCCGATGATTTGCGAGCTGAGACGAAGCGCTGAATGACCGATGGACTTCGGAAGCTGACGTCGGAGCGGTGCTGGGGCGAATGACCGGTTGAATCCGCAGTTGAACTCGGCCGTTGCTCCGCATTCTGCGGTGGGCTATCAGCTTGACTCCAACCAGCCCACAATGCCGCGTTGAACCAAAGCAAAGAGCCACGCCCGGGTAGGGCGTGGCTTGGTACATCAGAGGTTGCTGCTGTCGACAAAATGCCAGGCGTGCTTGGCACATCGGATCGCGGGGTAGACCGAGAAGAACAGGCGGAAATCCGGCTGGCCGTTCTCCGCGAAGCGGTAGACGACAACGGGCTTGTTGTCCCAGTCCCTTTCGATGGTCCGTGCGGCGCCCGGCAGCGCGCGCAGCAACATGTCCGTCTCGTCGTCCGTTTCGGTGCGGCAGTACAATCCGAGCCGATACCTTGCCGAGCACGTGGGCTGCGCCTTCCGCATTTGCTCACGTAGGAGGCGCAGATACGCCTCCGGCCGCAATGCGCGGCCCTTGAGCCGAAGTCCTTCACTCTCGCAGGCTGCCGCGAGCTGACAGCCGTCCTCCAGCACTTCCTCCAGCCTCCCGATCGCGATGGCTCCCCATGACCGCGAGCGCCTGTTGTCGGAGCCGTAGCAATTGCTGTCGCCACCTTCCGCGAGCACGATGTAGCGGTCCTTAGCATCCGGGAACTCGCTACCGTCGACTCTGAGGGTGCGATGCGCGTACTCGATGCGGTAGCTCATGCCAATTCTTCTCCGAACAGGTCAGGTTGCGGGGCGGTTCCGGCCAGTGCGCGCGTCTGGACGTGGAACTGCGCGGGTTGGGCCCTCACTTCGGGGTCGTAGTAACTCCTTGCTGCGAACTGCGCGAACACGCGCCAGGCGTGGGGTGAGGCGAGATCGAACTCGATTCGCCACTGTTGCCCGACGGGGACAGCGGGAAACTGCGAAACCAGGCTATCTATGTCGACGATGCCCAACTCCTCGAGGAGGTAGCCGCCCTTGTTGCACCGCTCGACGCGGAGGTCAAAGGTGGCCACGCCGGAGAGGGCGATCTGCAGGTCCTCTGCTACGCGTGAGTGGCACACCCGCGGGGCGGTTCGCCAGGTGGCCAGGTATTTCTCTGGACTCACCTGTTGGCCATCCTGCAGGAGCCGACCGCGCACGGTCAGTGGCGCGCGAAGCCGGCAGACCAGTTGGATTGCACTGCTCGCCGGAAGCTGGAGATTGGGATGGCTCGTCAGTGCGGTCACATTGGTGTGGTGGCCGGTCTGGTCCCAGATGATCGGGAGTTCGGTAGAGGAGCCAGGGTACTCCCCCGGGTAGGTTCCCCGGAAGACGACGATAGCCCGCCGGATTTCGTTGGTCATGCCATGGCTCCTATTGCAGTCGGACGAACGGCGTGGCCGGGTCAGCAAACGGGTGTGCCGTTTGCGAGGCCCAGACTTGCTTGGCCGGGCGTCCGTAGACGATGACGGCGCCAGTGATTGGCGTGTCTTCGAGGTGTGTGATGCGCGGGTCGGTGGTGAGGCAGATACCAATGCTGGCCGTCTGCAGGCTGTCGAGCGGCTGGCAGTCGCCGAGCCGGGAATTGCTGAGGTCCATCTTTCGCTCCTTTGCGTCCTACGACGCAGTTGAAAGAAGCGCAGGGGAAACCCTGTCCCAAGGCTGCTGCCTGGCGAAAGGACTCCGGACGGACAAGCTTGATGGGGTTCCACCCCGGCACGAGCCAGGGCGGGGAGATTACGATTCTTGAGCGGAGTCGAAGTAGGCTCGCTCGTCGTCGGCGATACGAACGTGACCGACGGCCGCGAACAAGGTGCCGAAGTGGCGGACGGCCGCATAGGCGGCAAAGCGGCGAAGCACCGCGATTTCCTTCGGCGAAGGCTCGCGCGTGACAGCCATTGCGACATTGGCGATGGGACTTTGCGCCGGCGGACGATTCACCGTGATGGTGACGCGCGCCAAGGTCTCCCCATGCTTCTTGAGGTTCCCCCAGCCAAGCCGATAGGTTTGCGTCAGGCTATTGATAAGGGAGTGCGCCTTGTTGGACGTGCATGGACGCATCCTTCCTGTCGCTACGTCCAGGTGATGGATGTGCAGCGGCTGGCCCGTGATCGCCGGATCCCGCGCCTCCAGGACGGCGTTGCCCTCACGCTTGGTGATCTCGTCCAGATCCAGCGGGACGAGATGTGTCGCCGTGGCGGTCACGAACCAAAGCAGATCGGTGGCATTCCRCCATCCATCGAGGTAGGCGCGGTCGTGCTTGTAGAAGTCGTCCTGGTAGTGCTGCAGAGGCCTTTGCGGGCCTTCGATGAAGTCGCGCATCTGCTCGAACAGCGTTTGCGATGGGAAGCCCCGGGCCTGGATCAAGGCCATGGCGGCGGCGTCCTTCGTCTCGAAGTAGCCCAGGGTCTTGGCGCCTTGTTCCGCGCACCATTGGCCATTGCCGCCAATGAGCGCGCCGGCACGCAGGCCATTGATGGCCGAGTAGACGTCGTAGCGGCCGGATGCGAACGCTTCCAGGCGGAAGATTGGATTCTGGTCAGCACGGGCAGCCGGCTCGATTGCGGTAGTCATGATTCTCTCCTTTTGCCGAGTTCTCGGCGGTAAAAAGGAGATAAGCGCAAGAGAAGCGCATGCCGATGCCGACTGGCATGGACAGACGCTCTATGGGATGGCTGACGGGACCGCTTTCCGGTCCGCTTCTTGTGCTTCYTGCCGCTGATGCGACGCCACTATGATAGCGGGGTTCCGCGCTGGTTTGATAGCCAGTTTCGGTAGATTGCCGGCTCGTGGCGACGGAAGCCGAGGCCGGCATGGGTTAGGGCGGGCTGTCCCGGCCTAACCGTCCAATGCTCAGATCGCGGCGTCCTTGAGCTTCTTCAGCGGGCGGACCTTGACCTTGACGGTCGCCGGCTTGGCGGCGAACCACTGGTCTTCGCCGGTGAACGGGTTCTTGCCGAAGCGCTTCTTGGTCGCCGGGACCTGGGTGGCCACCACCTTGAACAGGCCGGGCAGGGTGAACTCGCCTGCGCCCTTCTTGTGCACGGCGCTCAGGACCGTGTTCTCCAGATGCGCCAACACGGTCTTCACGGTCTTGGCATCCAGCTCGGTTTTTGCGACCAGGTGGGCGAGCAGGCTGGACTTGTTAAACTTTTCCGCCAGTGGCTTGGCGACTGGGGCAGCTGCGGCGGCGGTCTTCTTGGCCGGTGCTGCCTTCTTGGCCACAGGCGTGGCGCTCTTCGCGACAGGTTTTGCTTTGGTTGCCATATGGATAGGTGCTCGTCGTATGTTGAGTGAGGCGCCAGCATGCCGGTGGCATCGGCGCTGCGTGGAGGATAGCAAAATCAGTGCGAACTGTGACCCACCGTCGCATTTCCGACACTTCCGCAGGTTCGATCATGCGGCGAGAATTATTCGATCGTGGCAGCGATTCGGTCGCAGGTCCTTGAGCTGACCAAGCCGAGCTGCTTGCTGACATCCTCGCTCGAGCGGCCAGCGAGCAGCTGGCGCCGGCAGAACGTATTGCGCAGGATCCGAGGGCTCATGTCGTCCGCCTCGAAAGCGATGGTCTCCAGTGTAGCGCGCACGATCCTGCCGAGGCTAATTTCCGTGATTGGCGTGCCGCTGGCCTTGAGCGAGAAGAGCAGATCCCCAGCGATCGGCAGGGCGGCACGGCGTTCGAGCCAGGCCGAAAGGATGGGTACGGCGAACGTGTCCAGATGCACGGTGCGGGTTTCACGCGCGCCATGCGCAGGAACATGAAGATAGGGCGGCGCGGCCGCGGGCTGCAGGTCGACCACCTGGGCAACTCGGCTCTCCGCGACCGTGACACCGGTTCCCAGGAAAAACGCGACGATTGCTCGGCTGCGCAGCATTGCGAGATCGTCGCCAACATGCGGCTGAACGTAAGCCTGCAGCCGGGCATCGGCGTCCTCCCGGAGGAAGATCGGAGCAGGGTCGTCCTTTGGCCACTGACCGTCGCGCACCAATTTCTCGGCAGGATTGCCTTGTCGCACGCCGATGGCCATCAGGTGGCGGCACAGCCGGTCGAGCAGTTTCAGGTATCGCATGCGGGTGGCTGTACTGTAGCTGCTAGCCTCCGGCAGTTGCCAGAAGGCGGCGATGTGGTCGGAGCCGAAGGTGGCCAGGGTCTCGTCGAGCGCGAACAGGTGCCGTCGGAAGTGTTCGAACATCGCCTGGTGCTGAACAATGGAGCGTGCGGAGAACGGGCGCCGGTCCGCGCCGGCGGCCTCGCGCGCTTGCCAGTCGGCATAGGCGAGGGTCGGATTAGTTAGCCAGAGGCGGTCGATTTGGTTCATTCCAGATGTTATATACTGAAAGTCGATCTTCGCTACCACCTACCGCCTCTTCGAGGCGGCTGCTGCTTCCAAACCGGGCCGGGGCGAATGCCACGAGGGGCGTGCCAGCGGTCCAACGACGTTTGGTAAGCTCCATCTTGCAGTGTTAGTTGGCGCTGGAGAGTCCGGAATGCAGAGGATAGAGATCCGATGGCTACGGTGGTTGCAACGCGGCGTGCAACAGGGTTTTCGCCCCGTGCCTTCGGTAGCGTCTTGAGGATGACGGGACGCTGGTCGGTTTGTGCGGGGTCTGAAGCTTCTGCGGGTGGCCGTCGGGCGGTGACGCTGGCCGGAAACGGCTGCGTCCCGCTCAGGATGGTGGCGTCTCAGGGCACCAAAGGGTAGATGGTAACTACCTGTGTCCACAAACCTTGAGAAGAGAGATGCGACAGGCCCTCCCGCCTCTTCTCTGCCATTGGTGTCCTAATTTGCTAACGTCCAGTTAGAAGAGTCAGCAGCCATCAGTGTGTCCCACAAGAAAATTTAATAGTGGTTGCGAGGTTGGCGTAGTCCACCCTCAGTCAGTCCCTAAACGCCCCGCCTCCCGCAATATCTTTTGGTGGTAGGCATGTCTGTTTCTTCGGATTGCTCATGTCACAGACAAAGGACCACGCGGTCCACGGTCCTTGAATCGCGTCCGCCGTCAGTTGGGACTTTCGCGCCGGAATGACGTCGCTGAGGCCATACTTAAGGGGATTCAGACATTCGTTAATCGGTCCTGGCGCCTCAAGGCAGAAAGCGACGGTCACTGGCGTCCCGCAATCGTTCTGAATCCGCTTGTACGCGTCCGCCACACCTTTTCCGCCTTGGACGATACGAACGCATTTGCGCGAGATGTACGGAGCGTGATCATCTTCTTGTTTCGTTGCGCTCGGTCGTGGCGACGGGACGCCATTCAGCGTAGGACCGCCTCCCTCGCCAGTCGTCGCGCCCAATTGTCTGGCGCTCGACTTCTCTTGTATCGGCGCCTGCTGCCGGCCACCGGAAGGTGTCGCAGCAATTAGCGTCGGCGTCCTGCCGCGCGGCGGTGTCGAATCGCTTGCCGAGGGCCATCCCGCATCATGATGGCACTGGTACACCGCCAGCCGTGGTGTGATGGTGTCACGGAAGTTCGGCGGCTCCCTGTTGATGGTCAGATCAGCGCAATCGCCAGTTGAGTTCTCCGCGCACCCGAGTAATGCGCGTTGCCGCGGCGTGTCAGTGATGCCGTAGGAGAGGTAGATGCGCATTCCATTGTTTTGAACGTTTGTGCTTGCTTCCCGCTGGAGCGTTACAAGATCTTGGAAGTACTCCTCCAACTCTGCTTTCGTGAGCATCTTCTCGCGCAGGGCCGCAAACTTTAGCGTGGTAACCTTTTGAAAGGCGCCCAAAAATGTCGCTTCGACCGGGCAGTTCGTGGAGGCCGGTGATCGCTCTTTCGAATCGGCGGCAGCAAGGGTTGTTGTCGCGCGTGTAGCACTGTGGGACGCGTTAGAGGCCACGGCACCGCTATCTGCGAGCGCGCCGCTCTTCTTCTTTGAGTCCGCTTTCTGGGACGTGGTGGAGACGCCTAGGGAAGCGGAATTCGATACAACCACGGTCCGGATAGGCGTCGTATCAACAGAAGCCGACGTGATGGTGATAGGGCTGATTGGAACGTTCGCATACCCGCGGACCGTTGTCGTCGCCACCGTCGCGATGGAATCCACGACATCCATCCCACTCACCACGCGTCCGAAGACCGCGTAGCCATACCCGTCTGGCTTGGGCGCATTCAGCGAAGGATTGTCTCTGAGGTTAATGAAAAACTGGGCGGTCGCGGAGTTCGGGTTCGCAGTTCGGGCCACGGCCAGCGTTCCCCGTTCGTTCAGGAGCCCATTGTTCGCCTCGAGGGGGATGGGCGCCCGGGTCGACTTTTCGGTCAAGTTGCTGTCAAAGCCACCGCCTTGAACCATGAATCCCGGTATGACCCGGTGGAAGATTGTGCCGGTGTACTGGCCGACGCGGACATACTGAAGGAAGTTATCGACGGACTTCGGCGCCTTCTCCGGATAGAGCTCGACGACGATATCGCCAGAGCTTGTGGAAATTTTGACGCGAGGCGCCTCCTGGGCGCTCACAAAGACGGGCATGAGCCCCGCCGCGACAAGGATGTACTTACAGAGCGAACGGGTGAGCATAGCGTCAGATCGTTGCAATGGGTCAGGAAAAAGTGTTGTGTGATTCTGATGGAAGGCGGGAAACACCGCATCCCCAGATTGGGTTATGGGGCGGAGATGTCGACTCTCCCCAACAGTGGGGGCGCGGCGGATGTCTTAGCCGCCATGTCCGCCCGTGTGCCGCTGTCTGACTTTCGGTCCTAGCGGAGCGGTTGCGCAAGGGCTGCTTCCCCGGGGTACAGCCGCCATTCGCCTTCCGAGCTGGCTCGCGATAACCACGGGAGGAGTGCCTTGGCGCGTCGGACGCCCATGGTCGGGATAAAGCCAGTTTCTGATATGTCTATTGAAGCGGCGCTCGCTTGCAGATCAGATTTCCAATTGCCCGATGACCGTGCAGGCGAACGGCGCTTCATGGCACGAAGCGTGCCGGACAGAATGGAAACGACGCCGCACACACTCAGGCCAGTCACAAGCGAGTGCGACTAAAAAAATGATGATAGCTGCTCCGAGGAACGGCCCGGGACAATGGCCGGTGGGCATCTTCATCGGCAGCCGGGCGCCCGTCGGAAATCGTGGGTTCGATTCTCGAAGAAATAGCGGAGGTGAAGAAGGGCGTTCCCCGCCAGAACTGCAGGCGGAAGGCGCGAAGGCAGTGCGCGGTGCCGTGCGAACCCGAGCGTCCGCTGTCTGGTCCACAGCCGAAGATTGAGCATCCCCGTCGTTCTTTACGGGAGCGTCGCCTTATGGCCGAGTGCGGCCATAGCATTGTCTGACGGTCAGTCCCATTCTTCCTTCTCGCGCGTGGACCGGCACTATGCCGGCCGGTCTCCGCGACAAAATGATCCGTTGCATACGACACTCACACGCGGGCTGCTCGACGAGGACTGCGAGACATTGCTGAACGAGCCGGTCCAAGCCGCGCGCGAGCAGCTCGGCATCGCCGAACCGGCGCGTTATATGGCCGCCATCCGGCACGAAAGCGGACGGAGCAAGGTCGTGCTCTCATGCCCTCATGCGGTCATCATGGAGCGGCCGGCGTCAGCCCACCTTGCGCATCCAGTCTGGCTCCGGCACCTTGTTAGCCGCATAGAACGTCTCGAGCCGCCTCCGGTTCACCATGCCGGACTTCAAGCCTAGGAACTCGGCCGCGTTGTGGCCGAAGAACGCGTTCGACAGGGTGGTCTGCCGCACGGTGACGCCGTGCTGGGCGGCTTCGACCTTGCCCATCACGTCGATGAAGTCCGACAGGTAATCGTCCACATTCTTCTGCGGCAGGATCATGGTCCAGTCGGTGCCGTACATCAGGCGCTCCCGCAGCACATGGTTGTCCGAGGCGGCGTACAGCGTCTGCAACACTTGAGTCATCTTCGACTGGTTGGAAAGAACGCCAGCGAAATAGCCGCTGTCGGCAAATATGTTTGCACCAGCCGACCCCGCCGCGCTGCTCATCAGATCGAGGAACTTGCGCGATTTGTCGCCCTGATGATCCTCCAGATTGGTGTCGCCGAAGTGGCCAAAGCTGGCCCGCAGGCCGGGGAACTTGCCCAAGGCCTTTGACCAGTACTCACTGCCGGCAAGGTCCAGGAATGCCTTGTCGGGCCCGTTCGAGTGATTGGAATGCGCCATGATTGGCACGCCGTTATCGGTGCAATACTTGAACAGCGTCTCCATGGCCGCGTCCAGATGCTCGCCGAATGCGGGATCCGATGCGGCCGCCGGTAGTCCGGGCTTGCCCACCCAAATCGTTTGGCCCGTGTTGCCCCACGGCGCAAATCCCATCGGCGGATACAACTTGACGCCAAGGAAGCCCTGGGTCTCCACGGCCCGCTTGACAAGGCGCATCGAATCTCCGATGCCATCCGCCCCCTTGGTCATCGCCTCCCGGAACGGGCAGAATGGTGCGAAGCCATGCACGCGACCGCCCAGCAGCACGGAAATCTCCCCCATCAGGTCGACCTGCTCCGCGAGCGTGGTCGGAGTTTGCTTACCCTGCGCCAGCCACCAGTCGTAGTCCACCATGCTGGCGACCACCAGGTCCACCTTGCGGCTCGAATTTCG
Organism: Cupriavidus sp. 05N39; assembly: GCF_056397325.1. Taxonomy (NCBI): domain Bacteria; kingdom Pseudomonadati; phylum Pseudomonadota; class Betaproteobacteria; order Burkholderiales; family Burkholderiaceae; genus Cupriavidus; species Cupriavidus sp. 05N39. The sequence goes on along the minus strand of NZ_JBFTNE010000081.1, from coordinate 10,252 downwards.
TGAATAGGTCGTCAGGTAGTCGATCGCATTGACATGGCGATGGTTGAAGTTGTGCAGGATGAACCGCAGATACCCGAGAAGCGTGGGATTGGAACCCAGGACGCCAGGTTGTGYCCGCTTCGCCTCGAAGCCCTTGTAGGTGGGCGGGAGCGACCGGATCGCGTCTTCCAGGCGAGAGCCACCCTTTGTCTTCGGCCCCAGCACGGCGGCGCCCTGAGGCGTCTGATTGAGCGTCTGCGCCGCAGCTTGCAGCTCGCGCCGCCCCACTGCGTAGCCTTCCTCAAAGGCAGGCGCGGCCAGCGTTCTCAATGTCTCCGCACCCCCGCAGTTCCGCATCTCGGCGGCGTATTGCGCGATGGCCCTCCGCTCGCTTTCCGCATTGGGGGCCAGATGCCAGCCCAGCGTCTGCAGAACGGCACCCATAGCGTTGGCAAACGGGTACAGCTCGGAGCCCTGTTGGACCGTCGTCTTGGCGAAGAATTGGCGAATCTGAAGATCCCGCCCGTTGAAGATGTGGGTGTGCACGTCGATAGTCAACGGTGCATTTACATCCGAAATGGCTGGGTCGGTCTGGCATAGCGGTGCTGTGCGACCAATGCTCGGCACGGGTGCGAGACTGGCGGCAAGCGCCACGAGGAAGTTCCGTCGGCTAAAGGGCGTCGTCATAGTTACACTAATGTCGGAAGAGGTGGGATTCAATAGCGAAGGGTTGCGGCCGGGTCGCCGTAGTAGGCGTAAAGCAGTCCCAACGGATTCTTCTTTTCGGCATAGAGTTCACGACGGACCACCGTCAACGCGTCGCTCACCGCTTCGCCCTTGCCGAGCTTGTCGATCAGGCGGGTAGCTACCTCGTGGCCGAGCGGAATCCAGACAGAGACTTCCGTGACGACCACGCCCTCGGCGCCGAGCTGGAACAAGGCGTCCTGCAGCTTGACGTGGGGAAGATGGGTCGACGGGCCGGTTTCGCAGGCGTTGAGAATGACGAGCGGCATGCTGGTCAGGTAGGGAACGCGCGATTCGAGATCCTCGGCGGACATGATGTTCAGCAGGTTCTCGAGGGTTTCGCTGGTCACGAGGTCGCCGGTGTTGAATTCCAGTTGCGGGCCACTCGTGAAGTCGGCCGGAGTTTGCGCGCCGGACGAGGCATGCAGGAATGTCAAGATGGCGGAGACTTGCCGGCGATCCCGTGTCAGCGCATCGTTCAGCAGTTTCGGGCCGGAGTCCACCACGAGCGGTTCCTTGAACGTGATCTGCTTCAGTTGCGCTATCTGCTCAATGGCCCGGTGCACGCTGTCGTCCGCGCTTTTGCCGTAGCGCGCAAACACCACCGTGGGGACGATTGGTTGGCCAACTTGTACGCCTCGTCCCGCGCCACCGGTGCTGGTGCGCAGCACGCTCAAGCTGAAGCGCATGCCCCAGAACTTGTTCGGATCGACCGACGGGCCAACCGGATGAAGATACTGCCACGGCAACGAGATCCGATCGGTGATCACTTTCAGGCGCAAGGGCCTGGCCCTAGGTTGATCGGCCGCGGATTCGATCTGGCGAATCGCCGTCCGTAAATCGGATTCTTGCGATTTCGTAAAGAGATTCCGGTACAGTTGTCGTCCGCTTGCCGCGATCGTCTCCGCAACGACCTTCGCTTCGGAATCGTTCAGCTTGAGGGTGGTCTGCGATGCGTCGGACACCGCCGCATTCACGCCCGTGGCACTGAGCCGATCGAGAAACTCCCCTTGCAGGCTGACGGCCGACATCACGCCGTACGAGGTCTTCGTCATGGCGTCCACCATAGTTGCGTCGTCCACGCCTGAGCGAAACTTTCTTCGCGCCCCACTGGCGTCGAGCATGAGACTGCCGATCAATGCCTTCATCTCCGCGCTGACCGGCTCGATCTCGATGCTGACATAGCGTCCGAGTTCCTCGTTCGCGTAGAGAATGAGGTCAGGCTGCCATGCGGAGGACGCCGCGGACGGCTCGACCGCCTTCACCGTCCGCGTCGACACCTCGGAGCCGACGGCCGCCGTTGCCGGCGTGGCGTTTGCCGCATCGACAGCAACATCGATGCTCAGCCGGTCGTGCTCGGTTCCGGTCGTGTCATTGATGATCAGGATCTGCAACGTCGCCGTGTAGGCGCGGCCATCCGCAGATGCCTGAGGGGTGAACGCAAAACTGGCGTCGTTCGATCGGCGCGCGTCGGGCTTGTAAACGATGTGCCTTAGGGAGTTCGCACGCGGCTCGCAGAACGAACAGGCGAGCACCACGCTCAGCGGGACATCGGCCTTGCTTGTGCGAATCTCGGTGGCGACAATTTGTGCCTCAAGGATCGACAATGGATCCTGCGGACCGAGATGGAACCGCAAGGTGGTGGCCTGTCCCGATTTCAAGACCTGGCGCTTCGGGAATGCGCTGCTTTTTGGCAACGCCGGAGACAGGCTGGCGTTATAAACGACGGGGCCATCTGCCCGGGCAGGCGGCGGTGGTGCGGGCACTGCTGTTGCCAAAGCTGCTGTGACTCCCGATTGCGCAATTGCAGTGGATACTTCCGTGTCATAAACACTGGAACACGCAGCCAGCGCCATGGCGAGCCCTATGAGCCAGATGTGTCTGGCGAATGAAAATCCCCGGCGTTGGTTTTTGAATTGAATCATATGTCTTCCTCCCTGGAAGCAAATTTATTCAACCACCGGAAGATGTCAACCCCTCCCCAGGATGGGCAAATATTGCAGTTCCAATTCCCGCGCGCGGATCATTTCATGCTATTGGCAGCTAACGACTGAGGATTCAACCGGTCGATCATCCCGGCGGGCGTGTCGGAAAGCAGTCACTGATCGTTGAAGCTGAGCAGCAGCCAGAGGTATGCGAAATGAGTCGGCAGCTACCCGATTGGATTCGAGGGAAAGTACGATCTCAATGCTCATAGATCTCCCTCACCAATCTCGGGAACGGGCCGTGCGGTGCCTTTTCCCGCTGCGCACGATGGGCCTGCTCAAACCGCCCGCGGGCCGAGCCCCCGCCCCGAGTGCGGCAACGCGACGATGATCCAAAAGGACGGTTGCGGTTTCAGCACGTCGTGCGGGTACGTCGGCGCGTGCGGTAATCTCAGCGCATCAGCAGCGACACGTTCGGCCAGCGCGCAACGGAGGGTTCCAGCGCGGCGTAGAGATCCGGCCGATGCGGCGCGACGACCACGACCAGCTTTCTGTCGCCAAGGTATTCCTTCAGGCGCCTGAGTACTTCGTGCGTGCCGGATGACGAGGCGTGGTCGGTGGTTCCGACGTTGATCGTGAACGGGTCGCAGTCCTGCGGGATATTCATCTGCTCGAAATAGGCGTGCCCGTCCTGGCGTGTGAATAGTTCGGCTGCGTCAACGTGGACGCTGCAATTGCTCGAGGCGATGCCTTCCATGTCCAAGACCCGGATCACGAAGCGGTTGAACGCCTGCGCGTCATCGGAGCTCCTCGGGATGTAGGTCGCCTGGAGACGGGGTTGGTTGTCCACCAGTCCCCGAATCGTCCGGAGGCCGACCTGGTCCGGGATGGTCTCGAACGAGTGGTCGAGAGGATCGAAGGCCTGGCCGTCGTCCTCGACCACCAGTTCGGTCCCGTCCAGCATGATGGCGACCCGCCGCGCCTTGCCCTTGCGCACATGCAGGCAGTTCAGGACGTATTCGCTCAAGACGTTGGCGACCTCGCGGGTGGCGGCCTGGAACTGCGCGCGAAACGCATCATGGTCGAACAGCTTGCGCAGGCGCCTCGATGTCATTTCCTCGGATCCCGCACCGAGGAACAGCTCAAACGGATCCCTCGGCGTGCGTTGGAGCTCATCCGTGTCCACGATGCCGGGGTAGTAGCGCGTGGCGACGGTCGGATGCGCGTCGAGCATGTCGCAGATGTCCTCCCAGCACCAGACCTCCACGAAGTGCCGCCGCTGCCACGACTCGTTGATCCGGTCAACGAGCGCCGAGATCTCGGTGTCCCGTGAGATCGTCGTGGCCACGTAGAGCTTGTCCAACCGCGGCTGGAGCGACTTCGATTTCTCGTAGACTTCGTTCAGCTCGGCGGCCCTCAATTCGCCGCCAAGATGCTCGGTCTTCAACTTGCACTGGATGCCCACGTTGTGCCAGTCGGGGTGGTCCGCTTTCCCCACGATGTCGACGCCGTGCTGTTCCTGGCCGCGCCGCCCGTACTTGCGACCCGACACCAAGGTGCGCTCCGCTTGGGCGAGTCGATAGCACATGTCCTCGAAGTCTTCCCAATGCGCCGGCATGGGCCACTGGATCTTCATGCTCATGGTGGTCATCTCCTCAAGAGAACGCATTGTCGCACCGACGGCCGGGCCGACGGCGAGCCACAGCAGGAGGCGGGCGAAGATGGCGCGTTGCTGTCCGGCCAGCGCCGTCAGCAGGTCTGGCCGTCGACGGTCGCCTACGTCGCCTGCCTCATGATCCACCGCTACGCGATGCTGGGGGGGCTCGACGAGGGCGGCTTGCCAGATTGTTCCCCATCAACAATACCCAAAGCAGCCAGTCGCAGCAGACCGCTCCTGACCGGCAAGCGCCGGCCAAAAGCAAAGGGCGACAGGCGGGATCCGACCCCTTGCCGTCATTCGGATCGCCGCGACGGCAACGGCCGTTCTCAAAGTACAACCGCCATCGCCTCGCTTACCGCGATCAGCAGGTCATCGGCCGAAGCGAACGTACGTCGGACTGCAAAATGTTCGATAGCTGCAGGCAGTCGCGACGCCGGGGATTTTTCGTTCCTTCACCAAAATCCGCGTAGCTCCTTTCCTATAGCTACTATCATGTGGCCATCTCAATGATGGCGTGGAGCCCGAAATTAAAGCAGGCAAAAAAGCTAACCCGACATCCGGTCTGGACCGCCTGGGCAATGTTGACTTCCATACCTTGTACGCGCTTGCCGCCCTGTTGCGAGGGCGCAGCGTATCGCAGGCGGCGGCCCAGATGGAGGTGTCGCAGCCGGCTATGAGTCGAACCCTCGATCGCCTGCGCAACGTCTTTCAGGATGCCCTGCTGGTGCGTGAAGGCAACCATATGCTGCTGACCTCGCACGGCAAGGAATTGCTGCCGATCGTGGAAAAACTGCTGGAAACCACGGCTCAGTTGGCAGGCGCCAATGCGCCCTTCGATGCCGCCACCCACGTGCGACACTTCTCGCTGGCCTGCAATGAGCATATTCAGCTCTCGCTGGCCCCCTCCTTGCTGAGCGCACTGCGGTCCGCCGCCCCCTCCATCACGGCGCAGTTCAGTCCATTGCATCGGAGCGGCGCCGTCGATGCGTTGGCAAGCGGCGAACTCGATCTCTGCATTGGCTCGGCCTGTCCCTCCGCACCCGGGATCCGCACTCGGCTCCTATATTCCGAGGCGTTCGTCTGTGTGATGCGCAAGCCGCGCAATACCGGAGGGAATGTACGGATCAGCCTGAAGGACTTCTGCAACCTGCCCCACCTGGACGTCTCGCCAACCGGCCTTACCCTGCTGGGTGAACTGATCGACCGGACCATCCGCAAGCAAGGTGGCTCGCGCCGGGTGGTGTACACCATTTCCAGCTTCATGGCGGCGCCGCAGATCGTCAGCGAGACCGACATGATTTGCGCCATCCCGGCAAGGACAGCCAGGCGACTGGCCTTGCCAGGCAACGTTGTGGTGGCCGAGCTTGCCTTCGAGGCGCCTGCCACGGATGTCTCGATGTTTTGGCACAACCTCACCCACCGCGACGCGGCCTGCGCTTGGCTGCGCACCGAGATCAGCCACGCACTCCCCGCGCAATAAAGGTTACAAGTCATACCAGTAGTGGTATGGCTGATATATACCCGCCCCAATTGGTGCCGTGTCTGTGGCTGCCTATTCTGCAGCCATGCGAGCCAGACAGAGCTCGCCCTCGATAAGTTAGCGTGGAGACAAGATGAACAGACGCACCTCACTGCGCCTTGCCGGAGCGGTCACATTGCTCTTGCTGGCACTGCCCTTCAGCGCGGGCGCCTACCCTGATAAGCCAATCCGACTGGTAGTATCGTTCCCGCCCGGCAGTGGTGCTGATACCACTGCGCGCTATGTCGCGCAGAAGCTCGGCGAGCGGCTGGGCAAGCCGGTGGTCGTGGAGAACCGGCCCGGTGCCAACAGCTTCATCGCAGCCACGGCCGTGGCCAGCGCCGACGCCGACGGCCACACGATCTTTCTGGCCAGCAATTCACCGATGGCGACCAATGTTGCCATCTTCAAGCGCTTGCCATACAACCCCGTGAAGGACTTCGCACCGGTGGCCCGGTTGACGCGTGGCGTGATGGCGGTGGTGGTGCCAGGCTCTTCGGGTGTGAAAACGATTGGCGATCTGGCAGCACGCAGCCGGGCCCAGCCGGGCACGCTCAACTATGGCGCCGGTGCGGCCTCCTACCAGGTCGCCACCGAACTCTTCCTTCAACTTGCGGGTGGCCGCGCTACGCCGGTGCCTTACAAGGGCGTGGCGCCGGCTTTGTCGGACCTGGCCGGCGGCCAGCTCGACTTTGCCTTTGTCGACCTCGGCGCCGTCGTTCCCTTTCTCCAGTCCGGCAAGGTTCGGATGCTGGCTGTGACCGGCGACCGGCGCTTCGACGCTTTCCCCAAGGTGCCGACGCTGCAGGAGTCGGGCTTCCGGGACTACTACATGGTCAACTGGACCGGCGCATTCGTTCCGGCTCGTACGCCGGCGTCCGTCGTCGACCTGCTAGACAAGCAGTTGCAGGCGATCTACCGCTTGCCCGAAACAGCGATGAAGGTGCGGCAATCCTACGGCGAGCCGTTTGTTGGCGATGCCAACGAACTGAGGCGCTTCCAGCTTGAGGAAATCAGCCGCTGGGAGCAGGCAGCCCGGCAGGCCGGGATGCAGAAACAATGAGAGCCATATCATGACGACGAACCTGACCAAGAGCGTCACCGACCAATTTCTGGCTCGCCAGCTTCCCCTTGCCGGCCTTACCGTACTCGACCTGGGCCAGATCTATCAGGGTCCCTACTGCGGCTTCCTTCTGGCGATGGCCGGCGCCGACGTGATCAAGATCGAACCACCACATGGCGAGCCGGTGCGCGCGCGCCGCGAGTCGCTGTTGCCCCTGGCCATGCTTAATTCCAACAAGCGCGGCATCACGCTCAACTTCAAGACCGAGCAAGGCCGCAGCGTCTTTCGTGACCTGGTGGCCAAGGCAGACGTGGTGCTCGAGAACTTCATGCCGGGCGTGATGGAGCGCCTCGGCCTCGGGGCCGAGGCGCTGCTGGAGATCCAGCCTCGCTTGATCTACGCGTCTGCCTCGGGCTACGGGACCAGTGGGCCGAATCGCGATCATCTTGCCATGGACCTGACCATTCAGGCCATGAGCGGGGCCATGCACGTGACCGGCTATCCCGACAGCCCCCCCCTCAAGGCAGGGCCGGCCATCAGCGATTTCCTGGGCGGTATCCACCTCTATGGGGCCATCGTCTCGGCCTTGTTCGAGCGCGAACGCAGCGGCCGCGGAAGGATTGTCGAGATCGCCATGCAGGACACGATGTATCCTGCTCTCGCCTCAAACCTGACGATGTACTACGAGGACCCGGAACGCAATCCGCGCACCGGAAACCGGCACGGGGCGCTCRCAATGTCGCCCTACAACACCTACTCGGCGAAGGATGGCTACATTGCCATTATCTGCGTCACCGAAGGCCACTGGCCGGGGCTGTGCCAGGCGATGGGGCGCTCTGAGCTGGGCAGGCAGGAACGCTACGCGACGCACGCCTCGCGTTGTGCGGTGATGAGCGAGGTGGACGAACTGGTTGCCTCCTGGGCCTGCAACCTGACGCGCGCCGAGATCATGGCGGCCGGCCAGGCCCATCACTTTCCCTGCGCGCCGGTACGCACGCTCGATGAGGTTGTGCACGACCGTCATATGCACGAGCGCGGCATGCTGAACTATGTGACGCATCCCAAATTGGGCGAGGTGGTCCTGCCCAACAGCCCCTTGCGCTTTCACCAGTCCCCACCGTTGGCACTGAGGCCCAACCCGGACCTCGGCGAGCACAACGAGGCTGTACTGAGCGAGCTTCTCGGACTGTCGCCCGCGGCAATCGACACCCTGCGCCAGCAAGGCGCGTTCTGAAGCAAGAACCAGTCCCCAGCCAAGAGAAAACGCCAGCCATGTCAGATTTCGTCCAGATTTTCCGCGATGACGGCATCGCCGTCATCACGCTGAACCACCCGCATACCCGCAATGCCATTGCAGACGAATCCTGCATCCAGGCCATCGTCACGGCGCTTGCGGAGATCTCCGCCGACCCGGCCCTGCGCGCGGCCGTCCTGACCGGGGCCGGGCCCGCATTCTGCGCCGGCGGCAGCCTGCAGTCGCTGGGCCAGTTCGCCGCGGGCGAGCCGATCGCCAACGAAGAGCGCTACCGCAATGGCATCCAGCGCATCCCGCGAGCCTTCCAGCAACTCGACATACCGGTGATCGCCGCGGTCAACGGCCCCGCCATTGGTGCTGGACTGGACCTGGCCTGCATGTGCGACATCCGCATTGCCTCGACCCGCGCTACCTTTGCAGAGAGCTTCGTCAAGCTTGGCCTGGTGGCGGGTGACGGCGGCGCCTGGCTACTGGCACGCACCCTGCCTCTGGCGCGCGCCTATGAAATGGCGCTCACCGGCAACGCCATCGATGCACAGCAGGCGCTGGAGTGGGGTCTCGTGTCGCGCCTGGCCGAGCCTGAGACATTGACGGACGCTGCGCTGACGCTTGCGCGCGCGATCGCCGCGAACCCGGGGCACGCGGTCAGGATGACGAAGCGCCTGGTGGACGCGTCCCTGCTCAACACGCTCGACTCCGTGCTCAACCTCTCCGCCAGCATGCAGGCGCTGGCGCACACCACCGAGGCGCACCGCCAGGCGCTGCGCTTGATGACTGAACGCGTGGGGAGCAAATCATGAGCGCGGCCAGCCCCAGCATCAACGAGATCATCCTCTGCGAAGTGGCGGACCGGATTGCCGTCATCACCCTAAACAGGCCGGACCAGCTCAACGCCTGGAACCCTGAGATGGAAGCCGGACTGCGCACTGCGCTAGAGCGCTGCCAGGACGATCGCGAGGTCCGGGTGATCGTATTGACCGGGGCCGGAAAGGCCTTCTGCGCCGGCGCCGACCTGTCGGCGGCGCGCGCGCGGCTGGCAGAGTCCGGCCCGCGACACGTCAGTAGTACGGCGGCTCACGCGCCCAACGATGTCGCCGCCAGGGAGGACTTTGGCCAGCGCTACAGCTATCTGCTGTCGATCGGCAAGCCGATCATCTGCGCTCTGAACGGCGCGGCAGCCGGTGTGGGGCTGGTGCTCTCCCTCTATTGCGATATCCGCTACGCTAGCCGCGAAGCGCGCCTGGTACCAGCCTTCGTGCGGCGCGGGCTGCCCGCCGAACACGGCATTGCTTGGATCCTGCCCAGGCTGATTGGTCTGTCTCGTGCGCTCGAATGGCTGATCAGCGGCAGGTCAATGAGCGCACAGGAGGCGGAACAGGCCGGCCTCGTTTCAGCCGTGCTCGAAACCGATGGCTTTCTGCCAGAGGTCCTCGAACGTGCCGCCGCATTGGCTACCCTGTGCTCCCCCAGTGCAATGGCGGCGACCAAGCGGCAGTCTTACCTCGCGCTCGGCCAGACTCTGGGTGAAAGCGTGGCGCTGGCCGAGCGCGAGATCGCGGCTTTATTGCAGGGGAGCGACTTCCGTGAGGGTGTGGCGGCCTTCCTCGGAAAACGCCAGCCTTCGTTTGCGGGACTGGAACGCTGAGCGACCCGCAAGCACGCCGCTAGCGTACGCCCGAACGTCCGATACGAGGAGTAGACCGGACATTGGGATGTCTGGACGCAAGCGTTGGCCGATGTCCGAAATTGGCCGTCAACGGTCCTACGCGGGCGCATTGAACCCCTGTGGCACACGGCCAGTCCAGCGAATTCCGGTTTCCTACAGCAGGACATTCGATTTAGGAAGCCTCCGGGTCAATGGCCGTCAACGCATTACCCATGGTGAAGTTCTTGGACGAACCGGGACACGCCCGGCAAATGTGCCGCAAACAACGCATTCTTGGCACCTATGGCCTAGTGTTGCGTTGGTTTTGGTTTTCAGGTTTTGTTGTATTTCAGCCGGAAGACGGACGGATTTTCCACAGGGCCCCACTTTTTTGGCTAGCACGTGTTGCGTGCCCGTGGCACCCGTCTTCGTTGCGTTCGTGGCACCCGTCTTCGTTGCGTT
>NZ_JBFTNE010000080.1:0-32263 GCF_056397325.1 Cupriavidus sp. 05N39 | reverse complement strand
GAACAAGAGGTGCCGTGATGCGGCGCCTTGTTTCAGATTTAAGTTGCGAATAAAAATTCGCAATCCGAATTCCAAAGGGCCGGCCGCGATGCCGGCGTTCATCCACCAGTCATGAGCGAGGGCTTTCCTCTGTCAGTTCAGCGAATTAAAATTCGGAATCCGAACTCAAGCCGGGTTCGCACCTGAACTAACCGTGGAGATTGAAAATGGCTACCGAGAACCCTGTCCGTTCCGCATCGAAAGCAAGCAGCGCGGGCGACGCATCCAAGAACACGGTGCAGTCGCTGGCGAAGGGCTTCCGCATTCTCGAAGCGTTCTCGGCCCAGGAGCCCGAACTCACCATGGCGGAAGTGGCGCGGCGCTCCGGGCTGGACAACGCGACCGCCTTCCGCTTCCTCAACACGCTGGTGGATATCGGTTATGTGCAGCGCGTGCCGGACACGCGCTTGTTCAGGCTGTCGCTGAAGGTGCTGGACCTTGGCTTCGACGCCATCGCCCATTCCGACCTGCGCACGCGGGCAAGGCCGATCCTGCGCGCGCTGGTGGGGGAGATCAACGAAGCCGCTTCCATCGGCGTGCTGGATGGCCCGGATGTGTTGTACGCCGAGCGTATCCAGGCGGGCCTGACGCGGCTCGGCGTGGATATCCGCATCGGCAGCCGGGTGCCGGCTTATTCCACCGCTGTTGGTTACGCCATCCTGGCCTGGCTGCCCGAGGACATGCAGGCCCGCGTGCTGGATGCCCAGCCGCGGCAAAAGCTGACCGACCACACGCTGACCGATCTCGGCACCATTCTTGAACGCCTGAAGACCGTGCGCGCCAAGGGTTATGCGCTGTCGGACCAGGAGACTGTATCGGGCCTCTACGTGGTCGCCGCCCCGGTGCTGGATGTCGACGGCGTGCCGGTTGCGGGCCTGAGCGTGGCGGCGCCGGCGATGAACACCTCGCTTGAAGATTTCGAATCGACCACGGCCCCGGCGGTAGTGCATGCGGCCACCGAACTGGCCCGTGCGTTGCAACCCTCCGGAGGATTCATTCCTCCCACCCTGACCACCACCGTATTGCGCAGATAGCGCAAGCCTTACCAGGAGACGAACGTGTCTGATATCAATTTCCGCGGCATCATTCCCGCCATTGCAGTCCCCTTCAATGCGGACTACAGCATCAACGAACCGGAGTTGCGCCGCTTCTCCAGGTGGCTGGGCGGGCAGGAGGGCGTGACCGCCCTGATGACCAATGGCCATACCGGTGAAGTCTTCTCGCTGACCCCGCGCGAGCGCGCCGAAGTGACCCGCATCACCGCCGACGCCACCAAGGGCATTTGCCCGGTGATCTCGTCGGTGGTCTGCGAAGGCATCAACGATGCCGTGGAGCAGGCGGGCTGGGCCAGGGAAGCCGGGGCCGCCGGACTCGATATCATGCCGCCGCATCACTGGCTGCGCTTTGGCTTCAAGCCGGAACACTGCCTCGATTACTTCRACGCCATCGGCAAGGCCAGCGGGCTGCCCCTGGTGGTGCATATCTACCCCGCCTGGACGCGCGGCTCCTACTCGTCCGAACTGCTCGCCGAACTGGCAAAGCTGCCTTATGTGAAGGCCTTCAAGATGGGCGAGCGCGAGATGAACAAGTACGCGCGCGATATCAAGGAAATCCGCGCCGCCGATCCCACCAAGGTGCTGATGACCTGCCATGACGAATACCTGCTGGCGTCGCTGGTGCAGGGTCTCGACGGCGCGCTGGTCGGCTTTGCCTCGCTGATTCCCGGCCTGATCAACGATCTGCTCAAGGCGGTCAAGGCTGGCGACCTGCATGAAGCGATGCGCGTGCAGGCCCTGATCAATCCGCTCAAGGACGCGGTGTATGGCGCCGGTGAACCCACGGGCGAAGCGCACGGCCGCATGAAGGCCGCCATGGCGCTGGCCGGCATCCTGAGCGATGGCACCGTGCGCCCGCCGACCCATGCCCCGTCGGCCGCGGAACTGGCCGCCATCAAGGCCGCGCTGGAACAGGCCGGCATCACCCAGAAGGCCGTAGCCTGATCCTGAACGGGTCCGGCCTCGCGCCGCGCAACCAGCGCGCGAGGCCGGGCCGCCAGCAACTGCATGTCAAAGGGGCTTCGATGAGCCAATCCATGCAAGCCGACGCGCCACTCGCAAGGCATGCCCTTGTCACGGGCGCCAGTTCCGGCATCGGCGCCGCCATCGCCCGGCGCTTGCTGTCCGCGGGCTGGCGGGTGACCGGTCTTGACCGCGCGCCGGCGGAGAGCGCCGAGCGCTTCAGTGCGATCGAGGTAGACCTGACGGACGCGGTGAAACTCGCCGCCGCCGTGGCCGCCCTGCCGCGTGTCGACGCCATCGTCCATGCCGCCGGTTATATGCGCACGGCGGTTCTCGGCGAACTGAAGGCCGGGGACGGGGAGGGCATGTGGCGCATCCATGTGGAAGCCGCCGCCGTGCTGGCTAACGCGCTGGTGCCGACATTGCCGGATGGCGCCCGCATCGTGCTGATCGGCAGCCGCACGGCGGCGGGCGCGCCGGGGCGCAGCCAGTACGCAGCGACCAAGGCCGCGCTGGTGGGCATGGCGCGCTCATGGGCGGCGGAACTGGCGCCGCGCGGCATCACGGTCAATGTGGTGGCGCCGGGCGCCACCGAGACCCCCATGCTTAACGATCCCGGCCGCAAGGGCACGCCGCCGCGCACCCCGCCCATCGGGCGCTTTATCCAGCCCGGCGAAGTGGCCGGGATGGTGAGCTTCCTGCTCGGCCCGGATGCCGGGGCCATCACCGGCCAGCAGATCGTGATCTGTGGCGGCGGCTCGCTGTAGGGCGCCCGGCCGATATATCGAATTACCGAAGCATTCAAGACACCGAAGACACCGAACACCGAACACCGAGCACCGAACACCGAACACCGAACACCGAACACCGAACACCGAACACCGAACACCGAACACCGAACACCGAACACCAAAGACACTGGAGACAAGCAATGTCCGTCCGCATCATTGACGTCCGCGAAGTGACGAAACCGATTTCGTCGCCCATCCGCAATGCCTATATCGATTTCTCGAAGATGACGAGCAGTCTCGTCGCCGTGGTGACCGATGCCTTCCGCGACGGCAAGCGCGTGATCGGCTATGGCTTCAACTCCAACGGCCGCTACGGCCAGGGCGGGCTGATCCGCGAGCGTTTCGCGCCGCGCATCCTGGCGGCCGATCCGGCTTCGCTGCTGGACGACGCAGGCACCAACCTCGATCCCAATCGCGTGTGGGCAGCCACCATGTCCAACGAGAAGCCCGGCGGCCACGGCGAACGCTCGGTGGCGGTCGGCACCATCGACATGGCGGTGTGGGATGCGGTGGCCAAGATCGCCGGCAAGCCGCTGTTCCAGTTGCTGGCGGAGCGCCACGGCGTCAAGGCCAACCCGCGTGTCTTCGTCTATGCCGCAGGTGGTTATTACTACCCCGGCAAGGACCTGTCCGCGCTGCGCGCCGAGATGCGCTCCTACCTCGAGCGCGGCTACAACGTGGTCAAGATGAAGATCGGCGGCGCCAGCCTGGAAGAAGACAGCGCGCGCATCGAGGCCGTGCTGCAGGAGATCGGCACCGACGCGCAGCTCGCGGTCGATGCCAATGGCCGCTTCGACCTGGATACCGCCATCGCCTACGCCAAGATGCTGCGCGACTATCCGCTGTTCTGGTACGAGGAGGCTGGCGACCCGCTGGACTACCACCTGCAGGCCACGCTGGCCGAGTATTACCCCGGCGCCATGGCCACGGGCGAGAACCTGTTCAGCCACCAGGACGCGCGCAACCTGATCCGCTATGGCGCCATGCGCGCCGACCGCGATTACCTGCAGTTCGATTGCGCGCTGTCCTACGGCCTCGTCGAGTACGAACGCACGCTGGAAGTGCTGAAGACTTTCGGCTGGTCGCCCAGCCGCTGCATTCCGCATGGCGGCCACCAGATGTCGCTCAATATCGCAGCCGGCCTGGGTCTGGGCGGCAACGAAAGCTATCCCGACCTGTTCCAGCCCTATGGCGGCTTCCCCGATGGCGTCAAGGTGATCGACGGGCACATCACCATGCCGGAGTTGCCGGGCATTGGTTTCGAGGGCAAGGCGGATCTCTATGCGGAGATGGCGGCGCTGGCGCAGCCTTGAAGATGCGCCAGAGCCGTTTGAAATGACGGCGGCGGTTGCTCCCTCTCCCCCTCAGGGGGAGAGGGAGCAAACCTGAACCGTGCACCCGGACAAAGAACCGCCCTCAAGGGGCGGACCTGCAGTCGAGACAGGAGACAAACAATGCTGTTCCATCGATTCTTCCGCTGTGCCGCGGGCGCGCTGCTGCTGTGCGCCGCCGCCGCTTCCGCGCAGACCTACCCGAACAAGGCCGTGCGCGTCATCATCCCGTTCCCGCCCGGCGGGCCCACCGACACCGTTGGCCGCATGCTGGCGCAAAAGCTGTCCGAGCAGACCGGGCAGAGTTTTATCGTCGACAACCGGCCCGGCGGCCAGGGCATCATTGGCGCCGATGCGGTGGCCAAGGGGGCCGCCGATGGCTACACGCTGCTGTTCAGCGCCTCCACCTTCACCACCACGCCGATGACACTGAAATCGTCTCCCTACGACGTGACGAAGGATTTCGTGCCGATCGCGCTGGTCGGCAAGGGCCCGCTGGCCGTGTCGGTCAACAAGAACCTGCCCATCAAGAACATCAAGGAACTGATCGCCTACGCACAGGCGCACCCGGGCAAGATGTCGTTCGCGATCGGCTCGCAGGCCTCCGCCGGGCATTTGTCGACGGAACTGCTCAAGCGCACGAGCAAGATCGATTACCTGGTGGTGCCGTACAAGGGCTCGGCGCCTGCCTACCAGGACCTGATCGGTGGCGCCATCGACGGCTTTATCGATCCGGTGCTTGGCGCCCTGACGTACCACAAGAGCGGCATGGTACGGGTGGTCGCGGTGACTTCCAAGGAGCGGCTGCCCTCCATGCCCGATGTGCCAACCGTTGCCGAGACCGTGCCGGGCTACGAGTTCTACTCGTGGTACGGGCTGTGGGGCCCGGCCAAGCTTCCGCCGGAAGTGATCAAGCGGATCAACGCCGAGGTCAACAAGGCATTGGCTTCGGACCTGCGCACCAGGCTGGCCGAACAGGGCTACCTGTTGTCGCCCGGCACGCCGGAAGACTTTGCGCGGTTTGAAAAGGAAGATATGGCCCGTTCCGCCAAGATCGTCGCGGAAGCGAAGATCCGCGCGGAGTAGCCCACCCCGCGGCGCTTCAGATCGGAAACTGCGTCGTCGACAGCACCTGCTTGAGTACCATGAACGAGCGTATCTGCCGGACCCCCGGCAGGTACAGCAGTTGCTCCGCATGGAGGCGATTGAAGCTCTCGCTGTCCTTGGTCCGCAGCATCATGAAGTAGTCGAATTCGCCCGTCACCACGTGGCACTCCATGCATCCGGAGACCTTCTGGGCGGCCTTCTCGAACTCCGAGAAGGATTCCGGCGTGGACCTGTCCAGCACCACGCCGATCATCACCAGCATCCCCGCGTCGAGCGCGGCGGGGTTCAGCAGCGCCACGATGCCACGAATCAGTCCGAGTTCCTTCAGCCGCTCCACGCGCCGCAGGCACGCTGGCGGGCTCAGGCTGACCTTGGCTGCCAGCGCCACATTAGAGACGGACGCGTCGCGCTGAAGCGCGCGCAGGATGGCTTTATCGGTGCGGTCCAATGCCTCGGAAAGTGGCGCGGAATGCTCTGATTTGGTGCGCAATTTTGTTTCGTCCATGGCTATTTCTAAAAAATAAACAGGTCAAAAAATTGGATCGATATTTTTTATAGTGCATAAACAGAACGATATTTGCAACCATGTTTCGCGCATTTTTTTCTAGGATTGAGGCCATGCAGCATCAACGAAAGGCGGTTCCACATGCCAGTGTTCTTCGCCAGTCTTGATGCCTGGATCCCCGCCCTCAACCCAGGAGTCGCCAGCATGAATCTCAAACGCTTTCCCCGCCACCAACTGACGTTCGGACCCACGCCCATCCAGCCGCTGAAACGACTCGGCGCACATCTCGGCGGCAAGGTCGACCTCTATGCCAAGCGCGAGGACTGCAACAGCGGCCTGGCGTTCGGCGGCAACAAGACGCGCAAGCTCGAATACATCATTCCGGACGCGCTCGCCCAGGGGTGCGACACGCTCGTCTCCATCGGTGGCATCCAGTCGAACCAGACTCGCCAGGTCGCCGCCGTGGCGGCGCATCTCGGCCTGAAGTGCGTGCTCGTGCAGGAGAACTGGGTGAACTACTCSGACGCCGTCTATGACCGCGTTGGCAATATCCAGATGTCGCGGATCATGGGCGCCGACGTGCGCCTGGTCAGCGATGGTTTCGATATCGGGATCCGCAAGAGCTGGGAAGATGCCATGGAAAGCGTGCGCCAGGCCGGCGGCAAGCCCTACCCGATTCCGGCAGGGTGCTCCGAACATCCGCTGGGCGGCCTGGGTTTTGTCGGCTTCGCCGAAGAAGTGCGCGCACAGGAGGCCGAACTCGGCTTCAAGTTCGACTACATCGTGGTCTGCTCGGTCACCGGCAGCACGCAGGCTGGCATGGTGGTCGGCTTCGCGGCCGATGGCCGGGCCAACCGCGTGATCGGTATTGACGCATCGGCCAAGCCGGAGCAGACCCGTGCGCAGATCCTGCGCATTGCGAAGAACACCGCGCATCTGGTCGACCTCGGCCGGGATATCACCGGCGAAGACGTGGTGCTCGACACGCGCTACGGCGGGCCGGAGTATGGCTTGCCGTCCGAGGATACGCTCGAAGCCATCCGGCTGAGCGCCAGGTTCGAGGGCATGATGACCGACCCGGTCTATGAAGGGAAATCGATGCAGGGCATGATCGACATGGTCCGCCGCGGCGAATTCCCGGAAGGCTCCAAGGTGCTCTACGCCCACCTGGGCGGCGCCCCGGCGCTGAGTGCTTATAGCTTCCCGTTCAGGAACGGCTGAACCCGCCTGCGCACTTGCCTGCGCACGTGACGATCTCCTTGATGTATCCCCTTGATGCCGGTCGTTCAACGCCGGAATCAAGGGGCGCCTGATCGGCAGCACGCCTGGTCTCGCTTTGCCCCCGTCTGCCCCGTCGCTCAATCACACGAGCAGCGAGTGAACGTGGTTCTACGAAGCGTTTCGATCAGCGCGGGCGGCCAACGTCATCACGGATGGCTTCAGGACGCAGGGACGAACGCGCTCTCACGAGGGCTGGCTTGCGCCCGTGTGGCAACGATGTAAAACGGGGAATGGGGGGAGCTGCCTGCTTTGGCCGGTTCCCCGGACGATCAGTCCACGAGCAGATTGATCTTTGTCGCGAATTTCTGCCAGCGATCGATGTCGGTGGTGACCAGCTTCTGGAATTCGGCAGGCGTACTCGTGGTCGAGGCAAAGCCGAGTTGTGCCAGCGAAGCCTTGATCTCGGGCTTGGCGATGGCCTTGGCGATTTCCGTGTTCAGCTTTTGCACGATCTCGGGCGGCGTATGCGCCGGGGCGAGGATGCCGAACCACTGTTCTACGTCATAGCCGGGGACGCCAAGCTCGCTCACACTCGGCACGTCGGGCAGGAACGGTGAGCGCGCCTTTGACGTGACGGCCAGCGCACGTAGCTTGTTGCTCTTCAGGTAAGGCATCGTGTTGGTCAGCGTGTTGACGCTGACGTCGGCCTGGTTGCCAAGCACGTCGGCGATGGCGGGCGCGCAACCTTTATACGGCACATGAAGCATCTCGATTTTTGCCGAGACCTTCAGCAATTCGCCGGCCAGATGCTGCGGCGTGCCGTTACCGCACGACGCATAGCTTGGCGGCGAGGCACTCCTGCCCGCCGCCAGCAAGTCGTTAAACGTGCGGATATGCGATTGCGATGGCACGGAGATCACCGAAGGCACCGAAGCGAATGTGATGACCGCGCTGAAATCGGACTTCGGATTGAACTGCAGCTTCTTGAAGATGCTCGGGTTGATGGCGAAGCTGCTATTGACGATTAGCAGCGTGTAGCCATCGGCAGGGCTCTTGGCCACGAACTCGGCGCCAATATTGCCGCTGGCGCCGGGCCGGTTGTCGACTACCACCGGTTGGCCCAGCGACTTGCTCATGTCGGTGCCGATCAGGCGCGCGAGTGTATCGGTCCCGCCTCCGGCCGGAAACGTCACCACCATACGGATGGGCTTTTGCGGGAAGGTACTCGCGATATTGGCCTCGGCGCGCCCGGGCAGGGTGCTCAGGCTGCCTGCGACAAACAGAAGCGATGCCAGACTGCTGACGACGGATAGGTGTCTCATGGATATGCCTTGTCGGTTAGGGTGAGGGAAAGGGAAGGGTTGGTCAATCGGGGTCTATACGCACTGCCTGGTGGCACTCGCCACCGACGCGGACTAGTGCCGCGGCCGCCCTAAGTGCTTCAGCCGAGTCGGCGTGGATGCGGTAGAGGGGCTGCCCCGGCGCCACTTGTGCGCTGATCGTGCACAGCAGGTCGATGCCTGCACCGGCATCGCGCGGTGCCCCGGCAGCACGCGCCACACCGGAAATTTGCAAGCCTTCTATGGCCGTCACCTGTCCCTGCGTCGTGGCAGCCACTACCTGCGTATGCGCACCCGGCACCACTGGATCGGGGCGAACGCCCTGCGCGGCGGCGATGCGATCGAATGCGGCCTTCGCCTTGCCTTCGTTCAGAAGTGCTGTTGCAATTCGCATGCCTTGTTCGGGCGAGCCCACGCGGGGATCGAATGCGATGATTTCGCCGGCAAAGCGCAGGGCCTTCTCGCGCAAATCTGCGGGCGCATCGGGATCGTTGTCGAGCACCAGGCGGACGTCGCGCACTTCCAGTGCGGGGCCAATGCCACGGCCGATCGGGCGGCTGCCGTCCGTGACCAGCGCGCGTACGTGCAGGCCCAGTCCCTTGCCGACGCGTTCGAACAGTGCGCCAAGCGCTTCGGCGTCGGCGCGTGTTGCCAGCTTGGTCTCCGGCCCGTAGGGCAGGTCGACGATGACGTGGGTAGCGCCGGCAGTGTATTTTTTCGACAGGATCGACGCTACCGACCATCGGCGCGAATCAAGGCGAAGTGGCCGGGTGATTGCGTTCATGACATCGTCGATCACGGAATGGTTCAGATGTCCGTTCCACGCAATGCATGCGCGTGCCTGAGCTATGCACCGGCGCACATCCTCCTGCGTCAGGTCTACACGTGCGATTGTTTCCATTGCATCGGCAGTGCCGGCGGCAGAGGTGATTGCGCGCGACGATGTCTTGGGCATCGCCAGACCGTAGGCCGCGACTATCGGCACCACAATCAGCGTGATGCGGCTGCCGGGAACGCCACCCATCGAATGCTTATCGACGACAAGCGGCTCGTCCCAGTCGATACGGGGTGTGAAGGCCGTACGTGCGCGTGCCAGTGCCACCACTTCGTCGTCCGTCAGCGTCTGGGTTGCGGCAATGAGGAACTCTGTCAGCTCTGCCTCGGTGTACCGTCCGGCAATTGCATCTTGCAGCACAGCGGCGTAGGCAGCTTCGTCGAGCGGCTGACCGCGCAGCTTGGCCATCAGGTTGGCGCGGCTGGCCGGCTGTTCGGCGGAGGATGCCTCGGTGCTATTTCGCAGAGCGCCGACAAAGCGTGCCATTCCCACCTCCAGCGTGCTGTCATTTGACACCGTGATACACGAAACGCCTGGTGGCACCGGTGCTCCCGTTCGTGCAACGCGTTTGGCAACCTGGTCGCCCGACTCGCGCCCGCGCGCTGCAATGCGCTGTGCAAGCACACCATGCGGTGCCGTTACCAGGACGACCACGAAACGTGGTAATCGGGCGGCAAGCTCCGCGATGACGCCGCGCGAGCCATTGGCCACGACATTCCGCCCGCGGTCGAGCTCGAGCAGCAGCGACATGGGCAAGCCATAGCGGAGACCGTGCGCATCCCAAGTTGCCAAAAACTCGCCGCTTCGCTCACGTCGTGTGAACTCGGTATCGGAGACGCCCTCGTGCTCTTCGCCCGCTGACCCGCCAGGACGCGTGATAACGCGCCGTGCAAAAACATAGTCGTCACCGAGCGTTGCACGTGCACCGTCGATCAGGGAGTCCTTGCCAGCGCCACTGGGCCCTACAACAAAAAAGAATGTGCCGGTCGCTTTCATAATTACCTTAGATGTCGAAGTTATACGGTTATGCTAGCACCGGCCATAAGGGTGTCAAGAGATGTTCGATGTCTAAGCTAATGCAAGCAATGGGCCAACGCCCGCAAATCCAGTGTGTACGCGGGATTCGTGTGCTTGTAGGGGAAAACACGGACAAACGGTGTGCGCGGTGGTGGTGCCCCATGCAGTGATTGAGCGCATGGTGCACTAATGTAGTGAACGCTACATGGAGATGCCGGGAAGCCAGGGACGGAGTGTCGGGCGTGCGATCGCCAGAGGCGCTATCATGTGCGCTGTCGCTCGCACCGATTCGCCGGTGTCGTATGTATACGTTTCATTTTCGGTCAAGACTATGGCTACAAGAAAGCTGGGTACTCCGGTCACAATCAGCCCTTCGGATGAGGCCGATGAAGAACGGCTCGCCCACTTGGTGAAGGACGCTGCCCGCGCCTATATCCGGGCGCTACAACTGCGCCTGGCGGAACATTCTGTGTCGTACGGCCACTGGACCATCCTGCGCATCCTTTGGCGTCACGATGGTCTGTCGCAACGAGAGTTGAGCGAACGGGCCGGTGTGACCGAGCCGACCACGTTTGCGGCAGTCAAGGCGCTGGAGGCGCTGGGCTACGTAGAACGTACGCATCTCCCCGGTAACAAGAGAAAGGTGCACGTGTTCCTGAGCAAGACCGGAAGCGCTCTGCGCCGCAAGCTGGAGCCGCTGGCTACGGAGGTGAATGAACTTAGCGTGGAGGGTGTGAGTGAAGACGACGTGCGGACCACGCGCCGCGTGCTGATTACGATCGCGGAGCGATTGGTGGCTGACGAAGTCGCCTCGGCCGAGCATGGCCGGCGTGTTCCCTCTACGCAGGAAGTGGGGCGGCTGCTCTCGGATCTGTAGACGGCACCCTTATGCAAAAAAAACTCGCCGGGCCGGCCGGCGAGTGTGAAGCACTCGGTAGAGGGTGCGAATCGTTATATGGGAGCCAGGCTCCGCAGGTGTCAGGCTTCGTCGAGACCGATATCAACGGCAGGGGCGGACTGTGTAATCTTGCTCGTGGAAATGTAGTCCACGCCTGTTTCCGCCACGGCTCGGATCGTTTCCAGGCGGATGCCGCCCGAAGCCTCGACCTTGGTGCGGCCATTGACAATCTGCACGGCTTCCTTCATGTCGGGCACCGACATGTTGTCCAGCATGATCACGTCGACACCGGCTGCCAGTGCCTCGTGCACCTGTTCCAGCCGATCGCATTCCACTTCCAGCTTGGTCAGCACGGGGAGCTTCCGGCGCACGCGTGCCACGGCGGCAGCAATGCTGCCACACACGGCGATGTGGTTGTCCTTGATCATCACGCCGTTGTCCAGGCTAAGCCGGTGGTTCAGTCCACCGCCGCAGGTAACCGCGTGCTTTTCCAGTGCGCGCAGGCCCGGCGTGGTCTTGCGGCTGTCGATCAGGCGAGCCTTGGTATGCGCGATGGCTTGGGCATATGTTGCCGTGTGGTTGGCGATGCCGCACAGCCGCTGCATGATGTTCAGAGCGGTGCGCTCAGCTGTCAGGACGCTTCGCGCATTCCCGCTCACATTGATGAGCACCGCGCCTTTCTCAACCTTGTCGCCATCGGCGACCCGCACATCGATAGCCAGCGTGGGATCGTAACGGGCGAAGATTCGTGCTGCCACGCCGATACCAGCGATGATCATCGGTTCGCGGGCGTTCATGCAGAAGGTGCCGGTCTCTCCCGGTTCGATCATGGTCTGGACCGTCAAATCGCAGATCCCGATGTCTTCGGTCAGCCAGAGGTCGATCAGCTTGTCAGTGGCAAAGATGTCGTACATGTAAAGGCTCCTAAAGGTGGTTGCTGTACCCAGAGATCTTAGAGATCGAAGTACATGGCGTAATACTAGCGGTTGCCTGCGTCTTGTCAAGAATTATTCGAGATCTAAGATAAATTAGGCGAGCGCATGCACTCTAGCGCCGTCGACCGCACATGGAGGGACTGGGGCGCCCGGCTCGGCCGGGAGTTGAAGGGGCGTGAGATGAGCGAGCTGTGTGGCGCTCTGCTTTGGCGGCAGCTCCGGGCGGGCAGCGGCCTGATCATGGCCGGCGATATGGCCAGGTCGATTCAGGCGCAGGCCGGTCAGGCCGCGGTCAGCTGGCGCAGCGCTTCCAGCAGCTTGACCGCTGGGCCTGGCAAGATGCCCTGACGCCGGCGGAACGCCGTCAGCGTGCGCTTGCCGACCCCGCCCGGAAYGTCCAGGATATCGATCACGCCGGCCTTGCGCTCGGCGTCGACCATCGGCTCGGCCATCCAGCTCAGGAATCCCGAGCGTGCAACCAGGCTCTTCAATGCGGTAACGGAGCGCGTTTCCACCACGATATTCGGCAGGCCCAGCCCCTGGGCTGCAAACACGTCCCGCATATGCTCGAACGGGCCGGTGCCCCTGGGCGGGATGGCCCACTGCTGTTCGAGCGTGTCGGCCAGGCATAGTCCCGGCTTGCGCCGCAGCGGATGGTCCGGCGCCGCCACCACGTAGCTGCTGTCCTCCCAGCGGCAATCGGCGATGGCCTCGATTTCGTCAGTATCGGGCGCGCGGATGCTCAGCGCGAGATCGATCTCATGCCGGATCAGGCCCTCCGCCAGGCGGTCCCACACGCCTTCCGTAATCTCCACCCGCAGGTTTGGCCACGCTTTGGTCACCCGGCCGACCGCCAGCGGCAGCACCAGGCTCGCAATGCTGCCCACCGCGCCCACCTTGATGGTCCCCTTGGCCAGCCCCCGCATGGCATCGATCTCCTCGCGCGCATGCTCGGCCTCGCGCTGCAGCAAGGCGGCATGCGGCAGCAGCGCGCTACCTACCGCCGTGAGCTGCATGCCTTTGGAGTGCCGCTCGAACAGCGGGGCGCCCAGTTCGTCTTCCAGGCGCTTGATCGCGCGGCTCAGCGCGGGCTGGGTGACATGCAGCGCTTCGGCCGCGCGGCCCAGGCTGCCGCTGGCGACGATGGTGGTGAAGGCCTTCAGTTGTCGCAGATCGAAAGTCATGCGCAAACGTAATGCCTTTTTATGGAAAAGGCAATATTCAAGTAAGGGTGGGGCGCCGATACTTTGCGAATCGTTCAATCGACTCAACCGCTTCATTGGGAGAAGGCATGACCGGTAGTACCAACTCCGTTGCAGGTTCCGCGGCCATCACCGTGCGCGACGCCGTGATCGACCTGYTGCGCCAGTTCGGCATCACCTCGGTGTTCGCCAATCCCGGCTCGACCGAACTGCCGATGTTCCGGGATTTCCCCGCCGACTTCCGCTATGTGCTCGGCCTGCAGGAGGCGGTGGTGGTGGGCATGGCCGACGGTTTTGCGCAGGCCATCCGGAACGCGTCGCTGGTGAACCTGCATTCGGCGGCGGGCGTCGGCAATGCGATGGGCAACATCTTCACCGCGTTCAAGAACCGCACGCCGATGATTGTCACGGCGGGCCAGCAGGCGCGCTCGATCCTGCCGTTCGATCCCTTCCTGTCGTCCACGCAAGCCACCGAGCTGGCCAGGCCGTACGTCAAATGGAGCATCGAGCCGGCACGCGCCGCGGATGTGCCGCTGGCCATGGCGCGGGCCTATTACGTGGCGATGCAGGAGCCGCGCGGCCCGGTGCTGGTGTCGATCCCGGTGGACGACTGGGACCAGCCGGCCGAGCTGGTGGCTGCGCGCGCGGTCAGCGCCGAGGTGCGGCCGGACCCGGTGGCGATCGGGCGCATCGGCGCCCAGCTGGATGCCTGTGAGTGTCCGGCCTTTGTCGTCGGCGGCGCAGTCGACCGTGCCGGCGCCTGGGACGAGGTGGTGCGCCTGGCCGAGACGCACAACGCGCGCGTCTATGTGGCGCCGATGTCCGGGCGCTGCGGCTTCCCTGAAGACCATCGCCTGTTCGGCGGCTTCCTGCCTGCCATGCGCGAGAAGATCGTCGGCCAGCTGGGCGGGCACGACCTGATCCTGGTACTGGGCGCGCCGGCCTTTACCTACCATGTGGAAGGCGCCGGTCCCCATGTACCGGCCGGCGCAACGCTGTACCAGCTGATCGACGATCCCGCCATCGCGGCCTGGACACCGGTGGGCAGCTCGGTGGTGGGCAATATCCGGCTCGGCGTGCTCGACCTGCTGGCGCGTCCCGCGCCCGGGGCGCGCCCGTTGCCCGCCCCGCGCCAGCCTCGTCCGCGTGCCGAACCTACGCGGCTGATGTCCACCGCCTACGTGCTCCAGACCCTGGCCGAGGTGCGCGATGCCGCCGACATCGTGGTGGAGGAAGCGCCCAGCGCGCGTCCCGTCATGCAGGGCTACCTGTCCTTCACGCAGAGCGGCACCTTCTACACCATGGACAGCGGGGGCCTGGGCTACGGCATGCCCGCCGCCGTTGGCGTGGCGCTGGCGCGGCCGGGGGCGCGTGTCGTCGCGCTGATCGGCGACGGCTCCAGCATGTACTCGATCCAGGCCATCTGGAGCGCGGTCCGGCTCAAGCTGCCGATCACCTTCGTGATCCTCAACAACGCGCGCTACGCCGCGCTGCAGGATTTCGCGCCGGAGTTTGGTTTTGCACCGACTGATCCGGTGCAGGGCACGGACCTGCCGGGGATCGATTTCGTGGCGCTGGCGAAAGGCATGGGCTGCGAAGGCGTACGCGTGCGGGACGCTGCGCTGCTGCGCGACGCGCTGGCCGACGGGCTGCGCTCGCCGGTACCGAAGCTGGTTGAAGTCGAGGTTGCCTGAAACACAAACCTGACCCGCAGGAAAGCAAGCCGCAAGAAAACAAACAAAGGAGACAAGGATGCAGACGATTTCGTTGCTGATCGACGGCCAACCACGCCAGGCGGCCAATGGCGCCACCTTCGCGCGCCGCAATCCGCTGGACGGCAAGGTGGCCACCGTTGCCCCGGCCGCCACGGTAGCCGATGCGTTGTCGGCGGTGGACGCCGCCGCCGCGGCCTTCGACGCCTGGGCCGCCACCGGCCCGGGCGAGCGCCGCGCGTTGCTGACCAAGGCCGCGCACGCGCTGGAAGCCCGGGGCGAAGCCTTTGCCGCCGCGATGGCCGCCGAGACCGGCGCATCCGCCATGTGGGCCGGCTTCAACGTGCACCTGGCCGCGGCCGGCTTGCTCGAAGCGGCTTGCCTGACCACGCAGATCCACGGCGAGGTCATTCCGTCCGACGTGCCGGGCAGCCTGGCCATGGGCGTGCGCCAGCCGGCCGGCGTGGTGCTGGGCATGGCGCCGTGGAACGCGCCGGTGATCCTGGCCGTGCGTGCCATCGCGTTGCCGCTGGCCTGCGGCAATACCGTGGTGCTGAAGGGGTCGGAGATCTGTCCCGCGACGCACGGGCTGATCATCGAAGCCATGCGGGAAGCGGGTTTGCCCAAGGGCGTGGTGAACTTCGTCACCAATGCGCCGGCCGATGCGGGCGAACTGGTGGAAGCCATGATCGCCCATCCCGCGGTGCGCCGCGTGAACTTCACCGGTTCCACCCGGGTGGGCAAGGTCATCGCCGCAAGCTGCGCCAGGCATTTGAAGCCGGTGGTGCTTGAACTGGGCGGCAAGGCTCCGCTGCTGGTGCTGGACGATGCCGATATCGGTGCCGCCGTGGCCGCCGCCGCCTTTGGCGCGTTCGCCAATTCCGGCCAGATCTGCATGTCGACCGAGCGCATCATCGTCGACAACAAGATTGCCGACGCCTTTGTCGCGCAACTGGCGGCCAAGGCCAGCGCGCTGCCGCTGGGCGATCCGCGCAAGGGACCGGCCGTGCTGGGCTCCGTGGTGGGCATGAGCACCGTGGAGCGCTGCAATGCCCTGATCGACGACGCCCTCGCCAAAGGGGCGAAGCTGCTGTGCGGCGGCAAGGCGGACAACACCCTGATGCCGGCGACGCTGCTCGATCACGTCACGCCGCGAATGCGGATCTACGCGGAAGAGTCGTTCGGCCCGGTCAAGGCCATCGTGCGCGTCAACGGCGAAGCCGAGGCCATTGCCTGCGCCAACGATAACGAGTACGGGCTGTCGTCGGCCGTGTTCAGCCGCGACGTGGCGCGGGCCATGAATGTGGCCCGGCGTATCCAGTCCGGCATCTGCCATGTCAATGGCCCGACGGTGCACGACGAGGCGCAGATGCCCTTCGGCGGCGTGAAGGGCAGCGGGTTTGGCCACTTTGGCGGGCAGGCCGGCATCGCCGAGTTCACCGACCTGCGCTGGGTCACGGTGCAGACGACGCCGCGCCACTACCCGTTCTAGTCTCCAGGCAGCGGGGCTTGCCGCCTCGCACGAACGCATCCATGCAACCAGCGCCGCGCCGCGGCCGCCAAGCCAATGATCAAGATCGCAATCCTCGGGGCAGGGGCCATGGGCTCGCTGTTTGGCGCACGCCTGGCCGAAGCGGGCCATGACGTTACCTTGCTCGATATCAACGCCGCGCATCTCGACGCGATCCGCCGCCACGGCCTGCGCCTGCAGACCGATGAGGCGGACCGGCGGGTGCACGGCATGCAGGCCGTGCGCCCGGAGCAGACCGGCGCCATTCCCGACCTGCTGATCGTCTTCACCAAAGCCATGCACACGCGCGCCGCGATGGCGGGCGTGCGTCACCTGCTGGGGCCGGAGACGATTGTGCTGACACTGCAGAATGGCCTGGGCAGCGTCGAGACGATTTGCGGGTTCGTGCCCGTGCAGCGGGTGCTGATTGGCATCACCACATGGCCGGCCGACCTGGTTGGCCCCGGGCACGTGCAGTCGCATGGCGAGGGCGTGATCCGGATGATGAGCGCCGATGGCGTGGACCGGTCCGTCGTGGCGGGGACCGTAGCGGCACTGGATCGCGCCGGCATGCATTGCAAGGCCGATGCCGACGTGTGGGCCGCGATCTGGGAAAAGGTGGCGTTCAATGCCGCGCTGAATCCCCTGTGCGCGGTCACCGGCAGCACGGTGGACCAGCTGGGCAGCATCCCGGATGGTCCGGCGCTCGCCTTCGCGGTGGTGGGCGAGGTGCTGGCCGTGGCCAGGAGCCATGGCGTGGCTGTCGATGCGGATAAGGTCGGTGCCAGCGTGCTGCACGCCATCGAGTACCACATTGGCCACAAGCCATCCATGCTGCAGGACATCCTTGCCGCCCGGCGCACGGAGATCGATGCGATCAACGGCGCCGTCGTGGCCGCGGCGCAGCGGCACGGGGTGCCCGTGCCGCGCACCGAAGCCCTGATGCAACTCGTCCGGCTGATCGAGACCCGGGCGGGCGGCCACGGGCTGGATGCCAGTCCGGTCCTGCACTGAGTGGCGGCAC
This sequence comes from Cupriavidus sp. 05N39, assembly GCF_056397325.1. Taxonomy (NCBI): domain Bacteria; kingdom Pseudomonadati; phylum Pseudomonadota; class Betaproteobacteria; order Burkholderiales; family Burkholderiaceae; genus Cupriavidus; species Cupriavidus sp. 05N39. Next base: position 14,778 of record NZ_JBFTNE010000080.1, on the reverse strand, counting down.
GCCACTCTTGAAACCCGATACAAGAGCAAAAGGCGCTGGCGCCCGCCAGGACGCCAATCGACAGGAGACACCCATGCATACCCAAGCCGGCGCGTCGATCGATGTGGGACGCGTACTAGACGACGGCCCTTACACCACCATGCAGAAGATCGTCGTGGTGCTGGCGGCGCTGTCCATCGTGATGGACGGCTTCGATGGCCAGTTGATCGGTTTCGCCATTCCCGTGCTGATCAAGGAATGGGGCATCACGCGCAGCGCCTTCGCACCCGCGGTGGCGGCGGGGCTGGTGGGCATGGGCATCGGCAGCGCCTGCGCCGGCCTGTTCGCGGACCGCTTTGGCCGCAGGTGGGCCGTGATCGGCAGCGTCTTCCTGTTTGGCACGGCCACCTGCGCCATCGGTTTTGCCCCGGACACCACGACGATTGCCGTGCTGCGCCTGATCGCCGGGCTKGGCATYGGCGGCGCKTTGCCAAGCTCCACCACCATGACGGCCGARTTCACCCCGGCGCGCAGCCGCACGCTGGCGGTGACGGCCACCATCGTCTGCGTGCCGCTTGGCGGCATGCTGGCCGGCCTGTTCGCCAGCGTTGTCCTGCCGGCCTATGGCTGGCGCGGCTTGTTTTTTATCGGCGGCTCCCTGCCGCTGGGCCTGGGCGTGCTGCTGATGCTGGTGCTGCCCGAGTCGCCGCGTTTCCTGGTGCGCCGTCCCGCCCGCTGGGATGAGCTGCGCCGGCTGCTCGGCCGCATGTCCAGGCCGCTGCCGGCGGACGCCGTCTTCACCGACCTGGCCGAGCGCGATGCGGAGCGCCGCAAGGGCTTCGGCGCGCTGTTCGCGCCTGGGCAGGCGCGCGATACGCTGGCGATCTGGTGCGCCTTCTTCATGTGCCTGCTGGCGGTCTACAGCGCCTTTAGCTGGCTGCCGACCATGCTGGCCTCGGAGGGACTGAACGTGGCGGTCGCGGGTTCCGGCCTGACGGCCTACAACCTCGGCGGCGTCATCGGCGCGCTGTGCTGCGCGGTGGCCATCACCCGCTTCGGCTCGCGCTGGCCGCTGGCGATCTGCTGCGCCGGCGGGGCGGCCAGCGCGCTGCTGCTGCAAGGCGTGGACGTGCGCCACAGTACGGGATTGCTGATCTTTGGCCTGGGCGTGCACGGCATGTTCGTCAATGCGGTCCAGTCGACCATGTACGCGCTGTGCGCCTTCGTGTACCCCACCGCGGTGCGCGCCACGGGCACCGCATCGGCGCTGGCCTTCGGCCGCCTCGGGGCGATCCTGAGCGCGTTCGCGGGCGCGGCGGTGATCACCGCAGGCGGCGCGTCGTCCTATCTCGGCATGCTTGGCGCGGCGATGGCCGCGGTGCTGGTGGCGCTGCTTGCGGTCAAGGGGCATATCCCGAAGCCGGCGCGGCCCGCCGCCCGGGGCGACGCAGCCCTCGCGCGTTCCTGACCGCACGCTGGCCCTGCCCGGTTGCCCGGTTGCCCGGATGTCGCTTCGCCTGGCCGGGGAGGGTACATCCGGAATTCGCTATGATCCGGGATCGGAACCGTTTCTCGCGCGGCCGGCTTCTCCACGTTCGCCAAGGCAATCGGCCGCGCCGGGAGGCAAGCCGGCGCGCGCCCATGCCCATGACCCAGATAAGCAGCAATACCCCTGTCAACCCGGAACAGCCTCGGGCGGAGGCGGCCGCCCTGGCGCATCGGGCGGAACGGATCGTGACCGGTGCCGGCGGCTGCCGGGTGGTCTGGCGTCGCTTCGGCGAAGGGCGCCCGGTCATCCTCTTGCATGGCGGACATGGCAGCTGGCTGCACTGGGTGCGCAATATCGAGGCGCTGGCTGCGCAACGCACGGTCTGGGCGCCGGACATGCCCGGCTTTGGCGAGTCGGATGACATCGTCAGCGATCTGTCCGTCATGGCCGGCACGCTCGCGGCGGCGATCCGACAGTTGCCCGGCTGCGCGGACGAAATCGACCTCGCCGGCTTCTCGTTCGGCGGGCTGGTCGCCGCGAACGTGGCCGCCGCGCTTGGCACGGTGCGCCGGCTTGCCCTGCTGGGTTCGGCCGGGCACGGCGGCATTCGCCGGCAGCAGCGCGCGCTGGTGGACTGGCGCAAGGCGGCGGACGGCGCGGCGCTGGCGCAGGCGATGCGCTACAACCTGGAGGCGTTCATGATCGCGGACCCGGCCAGGGTCGATGCCATGGCCCTGTACGCGCACACCGAGTCATGCCGGCATACACGCTTTCGCAGCAAGAACATCTCGCGCGCGGGCGGCCTGCGCGACGCGCTGGACCGCTTCGGCGGCGAAGTGCTGCTTGCATGGGGCGAGCACGATGTGACGGCCGACCCGGCCGCGGCGGTGGCGGCCATGACGCAGGGCAGCGTGCAGCGGCAGGGCCGCATCATCCCGGATGCGGGGCACTGGGTCCAGTACGAGGCGCACGAGCCAGTCAACGCGCTGCTGGGCGGGTGGCTGGCAAGATAGCGTCCCGCGCCTATGCCGCCAGGGTGGACGTGGATGCGTACGTCTTCTGGTAATGCACCGTGAACGTGCCCAGCGCGGCGAGGGCGGCCTGCGGGTCGTGGCTCGGCTTGACGGCGAACGCATCGAAGCCGCAGCGGGCCATGTAGTGCACCGTATCGATCATCACGTCGCCCACCGCGCGCAGCTCGCCACGCCAGCCGTATTGCGTGCGCAGCAACTGGGCCAGCGAATAGCCGCGCCCGTCGGTATAGACCGGGAAGTCGATCGCCAGGTGCGCGATGCCGGTCGCATCGATGACAGTGGCGCCCGCGTCCAGCAAGTCTTCCGGTTCCGCATCCGGCGCCAGGTACACGGCCACCGGATGGCGGCGCGCGCGCAAGGCGACGCGGGTGGCCCGCCAGGTGTCAAGCGTGACCAGCCAGCCATCTTCGTCGGGCGGCATGGTCGAGCCGGCCACGCTCTCGTCCGCCACGAAGGCGCGCCAGATGTCGGCTTCGAGCCGGCCGTTGCGGATCACGTTGTTCAATTTGTCGGACTGCGGCAGGAATTGGGTTTCAGGCACGGGCCACCTCCGCCTGCTGCCGCCGCGCGACGATCCTCGGGTCCTGGTAGACCGCCTGCTTGAAGGGATCCACGCCGACGCGCTCGACCACGTCGATAAACCGCTCCGCCTCGCTGTCGCGCAGGGACAGGTAAGTGTCGATCAGCAGCGCGACCACGTCGGGGATTTCATCGCGCGCGAAGGACGGGCCGATGATGCGGCCAATGGCCGCGCCCCCGCCCTTGTGCTGGTCAAGCAGGGCATGGCCGGCGGCGCCGTTCTGGCGCCCGCCGACGGTGACCTGGTACCACTCCTCGCCGGCCTTGTCGACGCCGAGGATGCCGATATGGCCGACGTGATGGTGCCCGCAGGAGTTGATGCAGCCGGAGATGTTCAGGTCCAGCTCGCCGATTTCGAACAGGTAGTCCAGGTCGTCGAAGCGGCGCTGGATGGCCTCCGCCAGTGGAATCGACACGGCGTTCGCCAGCGAGCAGAAATCCCCGCCCGGGCAGGCGATGATATTGGTGAGCATGCCGATATTCGCGGTGGCCAGGCGCAAGGCATCCAACTCCAGCCATAGCGCGTACAGCTGGCTGCGGCGCACGTCGGCCAGGATCAGGTTCTGCTCATGCGAGACGCGCAGCTCGCCAAAGCCGTAGCGGTCCGCCATATCCGCCACCGCATCCATCTGGTCCGCGGTGATGTCGCCGGGGGGCGCGCCGGTGGCTTTCAGCGACACGGTCACGGCGGCGTAGCCGGGCACGCGGTGCGCATGCACATTGCTGCGCAGCCAGCGGGCGAAGCGGGGCTGGGCCGCCGTCAGGGCAGGGCCGGGGCCGGGCTCGTCCGCCGCGCCGGGATCGTAATCCGGCGTGGTGAAGCGGCTGGCCACGCCTTTCACGAAGTCCGTGCTGACCRTATCCGGGCCGCCGCGGATGCGCTGCCATTGCTCGTCAACCTGCTGCGCGAACACGCCGGGCGTCAGGTCTTTCACCAGGATCTTGATGCGCGCCTTGTACTTGTTGTCGCGCCGCCCGTGCAGGTTGTAGACGCGCAGCGTGGCCTGCAGGTAGGTCAGCAGATCGGACCAGTGCACGAAGGCGTTGATCAGCTTGCCGACCATCGGCGTGCGGCCCATGCCGCCGCCCACCCAGACCCGGAAACCCAGTTCGCCGTCGCGCTCCACCGCCTGCAGGCCGATGTCGTGCACGCCGACCGCGGCCCGGTCCGTGGTGGCGCCGCTCACGGCGATCTTGAACTTGCGCGGCAGGAAGGCGAACTCCGGATGCAGCATGGACCACTGGCGGATGATCTCGCACCACACCAGCGGGTTCACGACCTCGTCCGGCGCCAGGCCCGCGAAATGATCGGTGGTGGTGTTGCGGATGCAATTGCCGCTGGTCTGGATCGCATGCATCTGCACGGTGGCCAGCTCCGCCAGGATGGCGGGCGCGTCTTCCAGGCGCGGCCAGTTGAACTGCATGTTCTGGCGTGTGCTGAAGTGCCCGTAGCCGCGATCCCAGCGGCGCGAGATCTCGGCCAGCTTGCGCAGTTGCCGGGACACCAGCATGCCGTAGGGAATCGCCACGCGCAGCATGGGCGCATGCCGCTGGATATAGAGGCCATTCTGCAGGCGCAGCACGCGGAACTCGTCTTCGGTGAGCTGGCCGCTGAGGAAACGTTCGGTCTGGCCGGCGAATTGCGTAACGCGCTGGTCGACCAGTTGCTGGTCGATCTCATCATATAAGTACATGGGGCACTTCCAGGTTTGCCGTGCGGGAAACGGGCAATGTCGCCGCCGCCGGCGAGGGGCTTGTGGGTAGCCATCAGGCTAGCGCCCCTGATGCGGGCCGAACAGGATCAGTTGGTGCGCGTTCGGCACGGAGCAGCGGCGGCGCGGGCTGTCATGTGCGTTCGGGTGCGCTCTGGTGCGCTCGGCATTGGCGAACGCGCTGGCCATGCGGTCCCCGCGCAATCCCTGGCAACTGCGCCGTGTGTCCGCGATTCTTCCTTTCCCGTCAAGACTGTTTTCCCTTCCCGGCATTTCTTTCCGCCACGCGGAAGGCTAACGTGCGTAACGAGTCTGCGGAGTCCGCGCGCGCCGCCTGCCCGCTTGCAGGTCCCGGCGCGGGCAAGACCCGCGGAGCGGGCGCAGATCCAGACCGATCCGGAGGAAGACCAAGCCTATGCCAAAGTCGTTTGTCTATACGGCCCAGCCCATGCGCGTCCTGTTCGGCGCGGGCACCTTGAGCCAGGTTGCGCAGGAGGTGGAGCGCATGGGTGCGCAACGCGCGCTGGTGCTGTGCACGCCGAACCAGACGGAGGAGGCGCTGCGCGTTGCGGAATTGCTGGGGCCGCTCTCGGCCGGCATCTACGCCGGCGCCATCATGCACGTGCCTCTCGAGACCGCGCGCGCGGCTGCCAGGCACGCGCAGGCGTTGGGCGCGGATTGCGCGATCGCCATCGGCGGCGGCTCGACCACGGGGCTGGGCAAGGCGATCGCGCTGACCTCCGGGCTGCCCATCCTGGCGATTCCCACCACCTACGCGGGCTCGGAGATGACGCCGATCTACGGCATCACCGATGCCGGCCTGAAGAAGACCGGCCGCGACCCGCGCGTCCTGCCCCGCACCGTGATCTACGATCCCGAACTTACCGTCGGCCTGCCGGTTGCCATGAGCGTGACCAGCGCGCTGAACGCCATCGCCCATGCGGCGGAAGGCCTGTATGCCGAAGATGCCAACCCGGTGACGTCGCTGATGGCCGAGGAGGGAATCCGGGCGCTGGCCAGCGCGATTCCCCGCATCTGCGAGGTCCCGTCCGATCTCGATGCCCGCGCCGATTGCCTCTATGGCGCGTGGCTCTGCGGCTCGGTGCTGGGCAGCGTCGGCATGGCGCTGCACCACAAGCTGTGCCATACGCTGGGCGGCAGCTTCAACCTGCCGCATGCCGAAACGCATACGGTCGTGCTGCCGCACGCCATGGCCTATAACGCCGGTGCCGCGCCGGAAGCGATGGCGAGGATCCGGCGTGCCCTTGGCAGCGAGCACATTTCAGCGGCGCGCGGGCTCCATGACCTGGCTGCCCGCCACGGCGCGGCCACCGCGCTGCGCGATATCGGCATGAAACGAGAGGACCTGGACCGTGCCGCCGAAATCGCGCTGGCCAACCCTTACTGGAATCCGCGCCCCATCGAAAGCGCGCCGATTCGCGAATTGCTGCAGGCTGCCTTTGAAGGCCTGCGCCCGGACTGAGACGCAACCGGCGCGCAACCGCCGCGCAATCACGCCAAGCACACAACGAACTGGAGACAAACCATGCAGATCGGCTTCATCGGAACCGGCAAGATGGGCTTGCCCATGGGACGCCACCTGGCCGCGGCCGGCCACTCGGTCGAAGGCTTCGACCAGTCCCCCGCGGTGCTGGAAGCTGCCCGTCAGGCAGGGCTCGGGGTGGCAGGCTCGCTGGCGGAGGCAATCGCCGGCAAGGATGTCGTAATCAGCTCCCTGCCGCACGACGCGGCCTTCGAGGCGGTCGGTGCCCGGCTGGCTGAACTGGCCGCGCCGGGCACGCTGTATATCGATACCAGCACGGTGTCGCCGCAAGCGTCCGCCCGCGTTGCCGCCATGTTGGCGCAGCGGAACATCCAATACCTGCGCGTGACGGTATCGGGCAACAACAAGATGGCGGAAGCCGCGCAACTGACGGCGCTGGTCTCCGGTCCGGCGGCGGCGTACGAGATAGCGCGCCCGTTGCTGGCAACCCTGGGGCCGACGCAGTTCTACCTCGGCGAAGCCGAGGAAGCCCGCCTGATGAAGCTGGTGGTGAACCTGATGATCGGCCTGACCTCCGGCATGCTTGCCGAAGCGCTGGCGCTGGGCGCCAAGGGCGGCCTCAAATGGCAGGACATGTGGTCCGTGATCACCGCCAGCGCGGTGGCCGCGCCTATCGTCAAGGCCAAGTCGGCGCAACTGGTGGAGAACGACTACACGCCGACGTTCACCGTGGACCAGATGCTCAAGGACGTTGGGCTGATCCTGGACGCCGGCGCCAGCTTGCGCGTGCCGTTGTCGCTCACGGCGCTGCTCGGCCAGATGCTGCAGGGCGCGGCGGCGCAGGGCATGGCCGCCGACGACTACGCGGCGGTGATCAAGTCGGCGCGGCTCACCGCCGGCCTGCCGGCGGTGAGTGCCTAGCGCGCGGCGGCCTCACGATGTCCATTTGCGCTCGTAGTCCATGCGCTCGAAGTGCGCCACCAGGAAATCGATGAACAAGCGCACCTTGGCGGCCAGGTAGCGTCGGCTCTGGAAGGCGATATTGATGGTGAGCCGGGGCAGGTCCCAGTCGTCCAGCACCGGGATCAGCCGGCCGGCAACGATATCGTCATAGACGATGTACTTGGGCTGCACCAGGATGCCCAGGCCTTCCAGCGCGGCGGCGCGTATCACCTGGCCGTCGTTGGACTCCAGCTTGCTGCGCACCGTGACTGATTTCTCCTCGCCGTTGCGGGTGAAGGTCATCTCGTGCGGCCGGTTCGCGTAGGAGTAGATCAGCATCTGGTGGCGCAGCAGGTCCTCGACCTCGCGCGGCGTGCCCATGCGGCCCAGGTAGCGCGGCGAAGCGGCCAGGATGCGACGCGTCTCCGCCAGCCGGCGCACCGTGAGGCCGGAGTCGGGCTCGAACTCGCGGGTGCGGATGGCCAGGTCGATGCCGCTGTCCATGATGTCGTAGTAGCGGTTGGCCGCGAGGATATTGACGTCCACCTTCGGATAGAGCGCGGTGAAGTCGGGCAGCAGCGGCGCCAGGTGTTTCATGGAAAACGACAGCGAGGCGGTGATGGTCAGCGTGCCGCCCGGCTCCAGCACATTGGCGTTCACGGCCGCCTCCGCTTCTTTCATTTCCGCCAGCACACCCTTGCAGCGCCGGAAAAACTCGTGCCCCACGTCGGTCAGGTACAGCCGCCGCGTGTTGCGCTCGATCAGCCGCGCCGAGAGGCGCTCCTCAAGCGAAGCGAGGTAGCGGCTTGCCGCCGCATTGGAAATGTCCAGGCTCTCGGCAGCCTTGGTGATGCTGCCCAGTTCGGCGATCTGAACGAACAGTTCGAATTCGGTCCAGCGGTCCATCTTGCGTCTCCCCGTGTGCGGCTTCTCCTCCCTTGTCCTGGCCGGATTCCCTCGCCAGGTGGAAAGAAGATTTCCTGATCCGTCGTTTTTTTCCGTTTTCCGGGAGTATAGAGTTTGTTCCAACGGATGTCAGGTGCTTGATTCCGCCGCTGGCGGCGAATGCGCACGGCACGACAGCCCACCCGAAGAAAGCCAGAGTGGCGCGCCGGATACCGGCAGCGCCGCCGCGCCAAGGAGACCATTCCATGCTCGCATTCCGCTTCGCTTGTCCCCCGCGTCTTGTTTGCCTTTCGCGTTAAGGAGGACAGCGCTCATGTCACGCATCCTGGTAAGCGGGGCGACCCTGGTCACGATGGAGCCCACCCTTGGCGAGTTCACCGGCGACCTGCTGATCGAAGGCGAGCGCATCGCCGCGATCGCGCCGCGCATCGACGCGGGTGACGCGGAACGGATCGACGCGCGCGGCTTTATCGCGGCGCCCGGCTTCGTCAACGCGCATATGCACACCTGGCAGACCGCGCTGCGCGGGGTGGCTTCCGGCTGGACGCTGACCGGGTATTTCCGGCAGATGCACGCGGGGCTGGCCACGCGCTTCACACCGGAAGACATTGGCATCGCCACGCTCGCCGGCGCCTGGAACCAGCTGGACTGCGGCACCACCACGCTGGTGGACTGGTGCCATAACAATCCCACCCCGGCGCATAGCGATGCCGCGCTGGACGCGCTGGCGCAGTCCGGCATCCGCGCGGCCTTCCTGCACGGCTCGCCCAAGCCCGACCCCAAGCCCGGCGCCATGCCGTTCTGGGAAATGCCGCACCCGCGCAGCGAGGTGGAGCGCTTGTCAAAGCGGCTGCAAGGCTCGTCCTTGCTTAGCCTCGGCCTGGCCATCCTGGGCCCGCACTACTCGACGCTGGACGTGGCGCTGCACGACTTTGCCCTGGCGCGCGAGTTCGGCCTGCTGGCCAGCCTGCACCAGGGCGGCGGCAGCGCGCGCACGCCGGATGGGTGGGAGCGGCTGGAGCGGGCGGGGCTGCTCGGGCCGCATATCAATATCGTGCACGGCAACAACCTGACGGACGAACAGCTTGCCCGTTTCGTCGGCCTGGGGATGAGTTTCTCCGTGACGCCGGAGAACGAACTGACGCAGGGCCATGGCTTCCCGATCACCGGCCGGCTGATGCGGCTGGGCGCGGCGCCGTCGCTTGGCGTGGACCTGGAATCGGGTCTGTCCGGCGAGATGTTCATTGCCGCGCGGATTGCGCTGGGCGTACAGCGTGCGCTGGACCATGCCGCCTACCGGCAACAGCACGGTGACATCGGCCCCACCCATGCGGCGAGCTGCCGCGACGCGCTGGACTGGATCACGCTGGCCGGCGCGCGAATGCTCGGCATGGAAGACCGCATCGGCTCGCTGGCCGTGGGCAAGCAGGCCGACCTGGTCCTGATCGACGCGCGCAAGCTCAACATGATGCCGCTGCACGACCCCGTCAGCGCCATCGTGATGCAGGCGAGCCTGGCCAACATCGACAGCGTGTTCGTGGCGGGCCGGGCGCGCAAGCGCCACGGGCGGCTGCTGGTGGACGGGCTGGCGGGCAAGCTTGAGAGGCTGCGCGAGTCCGGCGAACGGCTGGCGGCGGGGCGGTAGGGAACAAGGGATGTCCCGGGGCGAAAGGGACGGCGGCCGCATCAATCCGCCACCAGCGCCTGAAGAACCACCAACCAGAAAAGGAGGAGACCATGCATCGACAACCTGCCACGCGCGGCATCGGCGCCGGCGCGATCCACAGGCTCGCATCATGAACGCCATCACGGAAATCACGCCGCTGTTCGAGATGCGTGGAATCAGCAAGCACTTTCCGGGCGTGAAGGCGCTGGACGACGTGTCGTTCACCATCTATCCCGGCGAAGTGCATATGCTGCTGGGCGAGAACGGCGCCGGCAAGTCATCGCTGATGAAAGTCCTGTGCGGCGTCTATGTGGCCGATGCCGGCGAGTTCTATCACGAGGGCAACCCCGTGACGATCGCCAGCCCGGCCGACACCATGCGGCTCGGCATTGCGGTGATTTTCCAGGAATTCTCGCTGGTGCCCTACCTGGACATCGCGCAGAACATCTTCCTCGGCCGCGAGCCCGCAGGCCGCATTCCCGGCTCCGTCGACACCGCCGCAATGCACGCCGAAGCGCGCCGCATCCTCGACATCCTCGGCATGGAGGTGAGCACGCGCACGCCGGTGCATGAACTGGGCGTGGCGCAGCAGCAGATGGTGGAGATCGCCAAGGCGCTGTCGCAGAACGCCCGCATCCTGGTGCTGGACGAACCCACCGCCGCGCTGTCCGACCGCGAGACCGAGAAGCTGTTCGCGGTGATCGCACGGCTGAAGGCGGATGGCGTCTCGATGATCTACATCTCGCACCGCATGGCCGAGGTCTTCGCACTCGGCGACCGCATCACCATCCTGCGCGACGGCCGCAAGGTGGGCGCCTGCCTGCCCGGCGACGCCTCGCCGGACGAGCTGGTGGCGCGCATGGTGGGCCGCAAGGTCGATATGAGCTATAGCCGCGAGCGCGGCGCGCAGCCGGGCGAGGTGGCGCTCGATGTGCGCAACGTCAGCGCTGACAGCGGCATCACGGAGATCAACCTGCAAGTGCGCGCCGGCGAGATCGTCGGCCTGGCGGGGCTGGTGGGATCGGGGCGCAGCGAAGTGGCGCGCGCCGTGTTTGGCGCCGACCCGATCCGGCAGGGCGAAATCAGGATTTTCGGCCAGCGGCTCGCCGGGGGGCCGGACCGCGCCCGCGAACTGGGCGCCGCGCTGATCCCGGAAAGCCGCAAGTCCGAAGGGCTGGCGCTGATCCGCACGGTGCGGGACAACCTGCTGCTGGCCGGCCTGCGGCGCGCGTTTCCCTCGCGCTGGTATCGCGCCGACAAGGCCGAGGCGCTGGCCGCGCGCGAGATCGCGCGGCTGCGCATCGCCACGCCCGATGGCGACCAGCTTGCGCAATTCCTCTCGGGCGGCAACCAGCAGAAGATCGTGATCGGCAAGTGGCTGGTGGCGCAAGCCAGGCTGTTCATCTTCGACGAGCCCACGCGCGGCATCGACGTGGGCGCCAAGGCGGAGATCTTTGCGCTGATCGACAGCCTGGTCAGGCAGGGCGCGGGCGTGCTGCTGATCAGTTCCGAACTGCCGGAAATCATCAATGTCTGCGACCGCACCTACGTCATGCGCGGCGGCCGTATCGCCGGCGAGGTCGCGCATGGCGAGATGACCGAAGAACGCATTCTGCAACTGGGGATGAACGATGCTTGATACCAACGCACTACCGCGGCAGCCGGGCCGGCCGTTCGGCAAGCTGCCCGGCTCGGTCTGGGTGCTGCTGCTGCTTTCGCTGGTATTCAGCGCCACGGGCTCGGGCTTCCTGAGCGTGGACAACCTGCTGAACATCGGCACGCAATCCACCATCCTGCTGCTGATCGCCTTGCCGATGACGCTGATCATCATGACCGAAGGCCTGGACCTGTCGATGGGCGCCGTGCTGACGCTGTGCGGCGTGGTGCTGGCCATGGTGATGGTGTCCACCGGATCGCTGCCGCTCGCGCTGGGCGCGGCGCTCCTGACCGGGCTGGCGTTCGGGCTGCTCAACGGCGCGCTGGTGTCGTGGCTGGAGATTCCGCCCTTCGTGGCGACGCTCGGCACGCTCGGCGCCGCGCAGGGCCTGGCGCTGGTGGCCACCGATGGCCAGAGCGTGGTGGGCATCGGCGACACCATCCCGCTGATCTATTCCGGGCAACTGCTGGGCATTCCCTTTCCCATCTGGATCGCCGTGGCGTTCTACGGCCTGTTCCACTGGCTGCTGTACCGCACCCGCTTCGGCGCCTATGTGTTCGCGCTGGGCGGCAACCGCGAGGCGCTCAAGTTCTCCGGCGTGCGCATCAATGTCTGTCTCATCGCGGTGTATGTGCTGGGCGGGCTGATGGCCGGCGTGGCCGCGCTGCTGCTCACCGCACGCATGAACGCGGGGCATCCCACGGCGGCCATCGGGCTGGAGTTCGATGCCATCGCCGCGGTGGCGGTGGGCGGCACCACCTTCGACCGCGGCAACGGCTGGCTGCCCGGCACGGTGCTGGGCGTGCTGGCGGTGGGCGTGCTGCGCAACGGGCTCAACCTCGTCGGCGTGCAGTCGTCGGTGCAGGTGGCGGCGATCGGCGTGCTGGTGCTGGTGGTGCTGCTGATCGAATCCTTCAAGGGGAAAGCATGAACACGGCGACTCTGTTCCCGCCACTCTCGGCGGATGCCCGCTCGTTTGCCTACCGGCTGTTTGCGCTCGGTTTGCTGTGCCTGCTGCTTGCCGTGGCGTCCGACGCATTCCTGACGCTGAGCAATATCCTCAATGTGCTGCGCCAGGCCAGCCTGCTGTTCCTGCTGGCATCCGGCGTGACGCTGGTGATCCTCACCGGCGGGCTGGACCTGTCGGTGGGCGCCAATGTGGCGATGTCGGCCTGCGTGGCGGCCACCGTGATGAAGGCCACGGGATCGACCACGCTCGGCGTGGGCGCGGGGCTTGGCACCGGCGCGCTGATCGGCCTGGCCAACGGGCTGCTGGTGGCCATGCTGCGCATCCCGCCCTTCATTGCCACCTACGGCATGTTGTGGGTGCTGCACGGCGTCACCTACTGGTTCATGGCGGGCGAGACCATCCATGGCTTTCCGCCGGCGTTCCGCGCCATCGGCAGCGGCTACTTGCTGGGTGTGCCGGTCCCGGTCTACCTGATGCTGCTGTTCCTGGTGGCCGGCACCGCCATGTCGCAGAAGACCGTCTACGGGCAGGAGATCTACGCCATCGGCGCGAATCCCGTGGCAGCCCGGCTTTCGGGCGTTCCGGTGAAGCGGCGGCTGGTGCTGGTGTATCTGGTGAGCGGCGCGATGGCCGGCATCGCCAGCCTGGTGTTCCTGGCCCGGCTCAACTCGGCCGAGGGCGACATCGGCGAGGCCTTGACGCTGCCCGCCATTGCCGCGGTGCTGATCGGCGGCACCTCGCTGTTCGGCGGCGTGGGCCGCGTATCCGGCACGCTGGTCGGCGCCATCATCCTGACGCTGGTGCTCAACGGCATGAACCTGCTGACCGTGAGCGCCAACTGGCAGCCCCTGGTGACCGGCGTGATCGTCGTGCTGGCGGTATTCCTGGACACGCTGTCGCGCAAGCGGCTGGGTGTCAGGCCGTAAGTCAGGCCGCAATCCTGCCGGCGCGGCGGCGGGCGCCGCCGCGCATGGCCCTTCATCAAAAACCAAGGAGACAACATGAACCTACGTAACCTGAAACAACTGGCAGGCGTGCTGGCCCTCGGCATGCTGGCGGCGCCGGCCCACGCGGACGGCGAGCGCATCGCGGTATTCACCAAGAACCAGACCAATCCGTTCTTCCAGGTGGTGCGCCAGGGCGCGGACGCGGCGGCCAAGAGCATGAACGCCCGCGTCACCCACTACATCCCGACCAAGCCGGACAGCATCCCGGAACAGATGAGCCAGGTCGAAGACGTGATCGTCAAGAAGGCCGACGCCATCGTCTTCGTTCCGGTGGACTACAAGGCGATGGGGCCGGGCGTGAAGAAGATCAACGCGGCGAACATCCCGGTGGTCAACGTCACCGACAAGAGCGAGGTCGGCAACTTCGTCTCCTTCGTGGGCGCGAGCGACTACGACCTCGGCCTGAAGACCGCCTCCCACCTGTTCAAGGCCATGGGCGGCAAAGGCAACGTTATCCTGCTCGAGGGCATCAAGGGCTCGCTGACCAATATCGACCGCGTCAGGGGCATGCAGGACGCGCTCAAGGCGTTCCCCGGCGTCAAGCTGCTGGCGTCGCAGCCGGCCAACTACCAGCGCCTGCAGGCGCTGCAGGTGATGGAAAACCTGATGCAGTCGTACCCGCAGATCGACGGCATCTTCGCCGCCAACGACGCCATGGCCATCGGCGCCATCGAGGCGCTGCAGGGCGCCAACCGCAAGGCACTGGTGTCCGGCATCAACGGCACCCAGGAGGCGATCGATGCCATCAAGGCGGGTACCTTGCTCGCGACCGGTGACTACAATGGATTTGCCCAGGGCTGCCTGGGCACGATGGCCGCCATTCGCAAGCTGCGCGGCATGCCGGTCATCCAGAGCATCGTGCTGCCGGCCACGGTGGTGGACAAGACGAACTACCAATCGATCGATGTCCCGGCGAGCAAGCGCAGCTGCCCGCGCTGGGAGGATGCGGCCAAGGCCTGAGATTCACAGCCCGGCGCCCGGACGATCGACAGATCGACAACCAGAGAACAGACACCATGCGCAATCTAGACGAAGAAACCATTACCCAGGCGGTGCTGGCGCGGCACGCCGATATGCCGGACGGGCGGCTCAAGGAGATCATGACCAGCCTGGTCCAGCATCTGCACGCCTTTGCCCGCGAGGTGCGTCTCACCGAGGCCGAATGGGCCGAAGGGATCAGGTTCCTGACCGAAATCGGCCATACCTGCACCGACAGCCGGCAGGAGTTCATCCTGCTGTCCGACACGCTGGGCCTGTCCACGCTGGTCACGGCGCAGAACCACAAGAAGCCGCGCGGCTGCACCGAGGCCACGGTGTTCGGGCCCTTCTATGT
>NZ_JBFTNE010000079.1:0-37986 GCF_056397325.1 Cupriavidus sp. 05N39 | reverse complement strand
GCCCTCCATGTCAGGATACTTGTCGCCTCCGTTTCCTTAGTGAAGCAAAATGGAGGGCGGTGTGCGAATAGGTGATGACACGATATGCAACCGAGCATCGGGAATGGGTGGTTGAGCAGATGATGCCGCCGCTGAACCGGTCGATAGTGGAGTTGGCCAAGGCCACAGGGATCACGACAGTGACCTTGCGGACTTGGCGCAGGATGGCGAGAGAAGCAGGAAGAATTGTGCCGGGTGACGGAAAGCAGAGTGATCAATGGTCCAGCGCGGACAAGTTTCGCGTTGTGTTGGAGACAGCGCCGCTAAGCGAAGCGGAGTTGTCGGAGTACTGCCGCGCAAAGGGCATCCAGGCGGAGCAGATTCAGCAATGGCGTGAGGCGTGCGAGCAGGCCAATGCGGCTACGCCCGTCAAGCGAACGCTGGCGCAGCGGCGGGACGACGAAGCGGCGCGCAGGCGAGTGCGTGAGCTGGAACGCGAGCTCAAGCGCAAGAATGCGGCGCTTGCGGAGACGGCGGCACTGCTGGTCTTGCAAAAAAAAGCCGCAGCGATCTGGGGACGGGACGAGGAAGACTGATCAGCACCCCGGATCGCTTGGAAGCCATAGAGTTGATCGATGAAGCGGTGAGTGCCGGGGCCCGGCAGGAGAAGGCCTGCGAGGCGCTTGGTTTGACCGAGCGGACCTTGCAGCGCTGGCGGCACGCCCCCGCCGACGGGCGGCTGGAAGCGTGTCGCGAGGCACCGGCTAACAAGTTCAGCGAAGCAGAACGGCAGGCGGTGCTGAGGGCGGCGAACCAGCCAAGTTACGCGAGCCTGACGCCGCACCAGATCGTGCCAAAGCTGGCGGATGAGGGCATCTACGTGGGATCGGTATCGACGATCTACCGGGTGCTGCATGAAGCGGGACAAAGCCGTCGGCGTGGCCGCAGCAAGGCCCCGTGCACGCGCCCGCCGACGACGCATCGGGCCACGGGTCCGAACCAGGTGTGGTGTTGGGACATCACCTGGCTGCCGACCACGGTCAAGGGCAAGTTCTTCTACTGGTACATGATGAAGGACATCTACAGCCGCAAGCTGGTAGCCAACGAGGTGCATGAGAGCCAGACGGCTGAGCACGCCAGCCGCCTGCTGATGCACGGCTGTTTGCGGGAGCAAACGGCAGGTCGTCCGCTGGTACTGCATTCGGACAACGGCAAGGCCATGAAAGGGGCCACCATGCTGGCAGCGATGTATGACCTAGGCGTGGTGCCGTCCTATAGCCGGCCTAGGGTGAGCAACGACAACGCCTATGCCGAAGCGCCGGAATCCGCAGCGTTGGAGCGCGGGCATCCGCAACTGGGAACTCCCAGATGCGGTGTACCTGAACCCGGAGCGAGCGCAGAAAAACGCAGAGAATTACAAGCAAGCAGCGTAACGGCTGAGGCGACAACTACCTTGACACACGCCGCGAGTAAAGAAAAGTGACACCTCCGTGTGCGTAAACGGCCAACCCCGTACAGCCGCGACAGCAGCTAGAAGCGCCAAAACTCAGCCCCCCGCCGCCCGACCAGCAGCCCACCTCCCCCTCAATCCTTATTCGGATGCGTCATTTCAATCGGCACAATCCACCGCGCATATTCCTCCTCCGTCAGATAACCAAGCGCCAGCGCCGCCCCCTTGAGCGTCAGCCCTTCCTTATGCGCCTTCTTGGCAATCGCCGCCGCCTTGTCATACCCGATATGGCGATTCAGCGCCGTCACCAGCATCAGGTTCTTGTCGAGGTTCTCCGCGATCTTCGGCAGGTTCGGCTCGATGCCGATCGCGCAGTGATCGTTGAACGCGAGGCAGGAGTCGGCGATCAGCTCGATGCTTTCCAGCACGTTGTGGACCATCACCGGCTTGTACACGTTGAGCTGGAAATTGCCCTGGCTGCCGGCGAAGGCCACCGTCGCATCGTTGCCGAACACTTGCGCGCACACCATGGTCATCGCTTCGCACTGGGTCGGATTGACCTTGCCCGGCATGATCGAGGAGCCCGGTTCGTTTTCCGGGATGTTGAGTTCACCAATGCCGCAGCGCGGGCCGGAGGCCAGCCAGCGTACGTCGTTCGCCATCTTCATCAGGCCGCCGGAGAGCGTGCGCAGCGCGGCGGAGGTTTGCACCAGCGCATCGTGCGCGGAGAGGGCGAAGAATTTGTTCGGCGCGTCGACAAACGGATGGCCGGTGAGCGTGGCAATGTGGGCCGCGGCGCGCGCGCCGAATTGCGGATGCGCGTTCAGCCCGGTGCCGACCGCCGTGCCGCCGATGGCCAGTTCCAGCAGGCCCGGCTGCGCTGTCTTGACGGCGTTCAGGCCAAAATCGATCTGCGCGACCCAGGCGCTGATTTCCTGCCCCAGCGTAATCGGCGTGGCGTCCTGCAAATGCGTGCGGCCCGTCTTGACGATGTCCTGGTAGGCCTGCGCCTTGGCGGCCAGCGTATCGCGCAGGGCGCTCACCGCCGGGAACAGCTTGGTGTGGATCTGCTCGACCACGGCGATGTGCATGGCGGTCGGGAACGTGTCGTTGGAGCTCTGGCCGCGGTTCACGTGGTCGTTCGAATGCACCGGCTTCTTGCTGCCGAGTTCGCCGCCGGCAAGCTCGATGGCCCGGTTGGAGATCACCTCGTTGGCGTTCATGTTCGATTGCGTGCCGGACCCCGTCTGGAACACCACCAGCGGGAAATGATCGTCCAGCTTGCCGGCGATGACCTCGTCGGCCGCCTGCACGATCAGGCGGGCCAGGTCGTCAGGCAGCTCGCCCAGCTCGGCGTTCGCCTCGGCCGCCGCGCGCTTGAGGATGCCCAGCGCGCGAATGACCGGCCGCTGCCAGCGGAAGCGGCTGACGCCGATCGGGAAATTGATGGTGGAGCGCTGCGTCTGCGCGCCCCAGTAGCGATCCGCGGGTACGTCGATGGCGCCCATCGAGTCGGTTTCGGAACGGAATGCGGGCATGGGGATCACTCTCCAAACAAGACTACGTCAATGATGGCCCCGGCGCGGTGCCTGCGGCAGGCACCTTGCATCGGGTCGCGATAAACGCCAGCGCTGTCCTGCCGAGGGATCGTCCGCTCTTGGGTGTCCATGGCGAACTCCGGCCCGGCGTGCGGTGGCTGAAGTACGGGAGGCCGTGAGCCGTAATGGTCTCCCCTTTTGTGGAGGCGGCCCCGGCGCATACGTTGCCGCACCCGCCGCGAGCCAGGCTGAACGATATCCCAGCCGCCGGCCGCGGGCAATGAATCCCGACTAACCGGAGGGGTTCGTGCCGGGGGCCGCCCGGCAGGCCGGCGCGCTCATGCCGGCGCCGGCGCGGTATCGTGCACGGCAATCCCCTCGATGGGATCCATGACCCCGCGCCAGGGCGCGAGCCCGATGGCCCGCCTGGCATCCGCATGGCCTACGCTCCAGCGCGCTTCGATACCGCTCGCGGTGAAATCGATGTCCTTGGAAAGATCCTGGCCCCCGAACGGCGGCGCATTCAGTTCCACCACGTGCATGGTGGTATGGCAGCCCCAGCCCAGCAACTCCTTGACCGCGGCCGATTGCCGTTCGGGCTCCGGAATGTACTTGGCCAGCTCGCGAATCACATGGCGCAGCCGGTGCAGTTGCCTCTGCCGCGCCAGTTGGGTCTCCGCCCGGCTCGCATACTGGATGTCCCGTTGCCGGCCCATGGCGTCCCACAGCGTCTGCGGTTCCGGCCCTCGCACCGGCCATAGCTGCACGGTAAAGATGACTGAACTGCGGCGCGGATAATCATCGAGCACGGCTTCAAGCGGCGTGTTCGAGCAGATACCGCCGTCCCAATAGGCCTCGCCTTCGATACACACGGCCGGGAACCCTGGCGGGAATGCCGCGGATGCCATCACGTGCTCAAGGCTGACGGCGATATCGCGGTTGGTGAAGTAATGCATCTGCCCGCTGCACACATTGACCGTGCCCACGGTCAGCCGCGTGTGCTTCTGGTTCAGGTAAGGAAAATCCACGAGCGAAAGGAGCGTCTCGCGCAACGGGTCGGTCGAATAGAATCCGGCCCGTTCGACGCCAAGCTGCGCATGCAGGCCGAACCACGCGCCGGGATTGGGCACGAAAAAGTTGGGGATGCCCTGCATGACCGTGGCGAGGTCCGCGAGCTTGTTGTCGGCTCCGGGTAAGAGACTGGTCATCTCGAACGGACCACGCCGGGCAACCTGCTCCCAGAACTGCCGCAGCCGGGAAAGCCGGTCCGCGGCCTTGTTGCCGGCGATGATCGCGCCATTGATCGCCCCGATCGACGTGCCAATGACCCAGTCCGGTTCGATGCCCGCCTCGTGCAGCGCCTGGTAGACGCCGCCCTGGTAGGCACCAAGCGCTCCACCGCCTTGCAGCACAAGCACTACCTGTCCCGGCAATGCCGGGCCGGATGGCTCCGGGATGCCTTGCCCGCCTTCATCGGCCCGCGCCTCGGTATCCATGGCTTTCCCCTTTTGACAGGCCACTTCGTGATGGCATCGGACAGGGTACTGGCGATCTCGCACGGCCCGTTGCCGTGCCTGGCTGACTATGAAGCCTAGCACTTTGCCTCGATCTTTCCAGCGACAACTTCCCGGGCCGTCCGGGTGTTCACGGGTGCTCCCCGGGCCAGGTTCACCGGCCCGGGACATGCACGTGATTGGACCGGTACAATCGGCACGCCCGCCGAGCGCAGCGAGAATCCCAGGGAACCACCGGATGGCCCTGGCCGACGCCAGAAAAAGTGAACTTCAAGTACCCGCGTCTTTCGCGGCCGGCCGCTGCGCGGCGGTATTTTCTTTTCTTGAGTACTGAGTCAGGGGATAGCAATGGAAGAGTCGAAACCGGCAGACCAGGTTGAACAGTCGGCACAACTGCATGACATCTACACGGAACCCTCCGATCTGGATGTCGACACGCTAAGCAATCTCGGGCCGCTGACAGGCATGGCCGGTATCTGGCAAGGCACGCGTGGGCTGGACGTCAAGCCCAAGGTGGATGGACCGCGAAAGCAGGCGTTCGTCGAGCGAATCGAGCTTCAGCCGGTCGACCCCCAGACCAACGGGCCACAACTGTTCTATGGTTTGCGCTATCACACGCATATCACCAAGCCGGATCAGGTGAAGACGTATCACGAACAAGTGGGTTACTGGCTTTGGGAGCCTGCTACCGGGAACATCATCCACACGCTTACGATTCCACGCGGCCAGACCGTCATGGCCATGGGCAAGGCATCCGCCGACGCGAAGGCGTTCGAACTGGTTGCAACGAAGGGATCCAGCACCGCCGGCATCAGCTCCAATCCCTTTCTCGAACTCGCGTTCGACACGGTCGAGTTCCGTATCAAAGTGACCATCAACGAGAACGGAACGTGGTCCTACGACGAGGACACGGTTCTCATGATCCGCGGCAAGACAGAACCGTTCCACCACACCGACCGCAATACGCTGACCAAGATCGGAGAACCCACGCCGAATCCGTTAGCCCGCAAATAGTTTGCTGGCGACAAACCCGCCCTGACAGGCGCCCAGGCGCGGGACAAGGTTGCCTTGCCGCGCACGCTGGGCGGCGGCGTCATGGCTGCGGCACCGCGCGCATGACCTGGCCGAGCAGTCCGAGCAGTTCCCGCGCTATGCCGGCAACGATGGCTTCCATCGCCTCCCCCGGCCCGAACACGGCGCGCACGCCAATGTCCCGCAGTTGCCTGACGTGGCCGGCGGGGATCACGCCGCCGGCAAACACCGGGGCGCGCAGCCCGCGCTGGCGCAGCGCGTCGACCAGGCGGGGCAGCAGGTCCAGGTGGGCGCCGGCGAGCGTGGAGACGCCCAAGGCGTCGAAGCCGCCCTGCGCGGCCACCGCGGCGGCTTCCTCCGGCGCCTGGAACAGCGGGCCCAGCGTGACGGCAAAACCGGCGTCGGCGAGCGCCGCCGCCACCGCCTTCGCGCCACGGTCGTGGCCGTCCTGTCCCAGCTTGGCAAGCAGCATCCTTGGCGGGCGGCCCAGGCACGCGTGCAGCTTGCGGACCTGCGCGCAGGCGGCTTCCCAGGCCGGCGCCGCGTCGCGCGCGGCGGCGTAGGCCCCCGCCGCGTAGGCCGGGACCATCGTGTAGCGCGGCCACGCCTGCTCCAGCGCGCGCGTGCACTCGCCAACTGTCGCCCGGCAGCGGACGGCGTCCATGGTCAGGGCCAGCAGGTTGCCCTGCCCGCTGCGCGCCGCCTTCGTCAGCGCGTACAGGGCCTGTGCCACGGCCTCGCCGTCACGCCCCGCCCTCAGCGCCGCCAGCCGCTCGCGCTGATGCGCCCGCACCTGCCGTCCGTCAATCTCCAGGCAGGCCGGCGCCTCCCCGGCCGCCGCCTGGTAGCGGTTGACGCCAACGATGACGCGCTTGCCGCCATCGATATCCGCCTGCGTCCGCAGGGCGGCGCGATGGATCAGCCCATGCACCCAGCCGGACTCGATGGCCGCCAGCACGCCGCCACACGCGGCAATCTCCGCCATCAGCGCGCGCACCTGCCCGGCAACCTGCGCGGTCAGCGACTCCATCATGTAGGAACCGGCCCAGGGGTCGGCGATATCGCACAGGCCCATCTCGTGCTGCAGGATCCGTTGCGTGTCCCGCGCCAGCCTGGCCGAATCGGCACTGGGCAGCGCCAGCGCTTCATCGTACGCATTGGTGTGCAGCGACTGCGTGCCGCCGAACACCGCCGCCATCGCCTCCACGGTGGTGCGAACGATGTTGTTCTCGGGCTGCTTCGCCGTCAGCGACCATCCCGAAGTCTGGCAGTGCGTGCGCAGCGTGGTGGCCCGGTCCGTAGTGCCGCCGAGGCCACGGACGATTTCGCACCACAGCAGACGCGCGGCGCGCAGCTTGGCAATCTCGGTGAAGAAGTCCGTGCCCACGCCGAAGAAGAAACTCAGCCGTCCGCAGAAATCATCCACATCCAGCCCGCGCGCGCGGATCTGCCTGACGTACTCCTCGCCGTTGGCCAGCGTCAGCGCCAGTTCCAGCACCGGGTCCGCCCCGGCCTCCTGAAAGTGGTAGCCGGAGATCGACATGCCGTTGAACCTGGGCACATGCCGCACCAGGTAGGCCACCACATCCGCGCAGATCCGCATCGACGGCCCGGGCGCGAAGATCCAGGTGTTGCGGACCATGTACTCCTTGAGGATGTCGTTCTGGATGGTTCCGCTCAGTTGCCCGAGGGGGATGCCAGCCTCTTCCGCCGTCACCAGGAAAGCCGCCAGCACCGGCAGCACGGCCCCGCTCATCGTCATCGACACCGAGACACGGTCCAGCGCGATGCCGTCGAACAGGCGCTTCATGTCCTCCACCGAATCGATCGCCACGCCGGCCATGCCGACGTCCGCCTGTGCCAGCGCATGGTCCGAGTCGTAGCCGCGATGGGTCGGCAGGTCGAAGGCGACCGACAAACCCTGCGCGCCCTGCTCCAGCGCCTGGCGAAACGCCAGGTTGGAGGCGGTGGCATCGGCAAAGCCCGCGTACTGCCGGATGGTCCACGGCTTGCCCGCATACATCGAACGATGGGGGCCGCGCACGAACGGCGCCTCACCCGGCAGGCTGCCGAGGTGCGCCAGCCCCTCCAGGTCGGCGGCGGTATAAACGGTCTTGCGCGGCACCGCGCGTGCCGTGTCCGGCGGCTCTGCGCCAATGCTCATCGCACTCTCCATCGCTTGCGCGTCACCACGTCGGCAATCTTCTCGCCATCGCTGCCGCGCCGGATCTCGCACCAGTGCGCAAGACCGTCCGGCCGGATATCCACGGCGGAGAACGACAACTCCAGCGCTTCGCCGAGGTTGACGTTGCCGTGGAAGAACAGGTCCCGCGCCGCTACCGTCGGCGGCTCCTCGAAACGCTGCCATTGCCACTCGGCACGATCGACAATGGCCTGGAAGTTGGCGAAGTAAAGCAGGTCCGCGCCGTTGAAGTCGCCATAGGGGCAAGGCAGGTACTCGGCCGTGTACCGGCCATGGTGCCGGGTCTGCTCCAGGCCAAGATGCCCGCCCCAGTCTCCCGCGCGAAAGCGCTTGGCCAGCGCGGCCATTTCCACCGCCGCTGCCGGCGGCGGCCCATCCACAGGCATGTTGAACGCGGCCCTGACCACCGAGCGGTTGTCCCGCTCGCGCTGGCGCCGGATAAAGGTGGATACCATCGATACCTGCGCGC
Organism: Cupriavidus sp. 05N39; assembly: GCF_056397325.1. Taxonomy (NCBI): domain Bacteria; kingdom Pseudomonadati; phylum Pseudomonadota; class Betaproteobacteria; order Burkholderiales; family Burkholderiaceae; genus Cupriavidus; species Cupriavidus sp. 05N39. The sequence goes on along the minus strand of NZ_JBFTNE010000079.1, from coordinate 29,801 downwards.
GCCTGGCGCCAGAGCCATCGCCTTCCAGCATCAGTTCGTGCGAGCTGAAATGCCGTGCGCCGGCCACCCGCATCAACCGCGTGTCCACGGAGAATGCCGCGTTCTCGCCAAGCGCTTCGAGCGAGGCCTCCCGCAACCGGATCGCGGTGAAGGCCGCGTAAGCCTTGTTGCCTTCCGCGTCCCTGAACTCCGGCAGGGCCTGGCCGGACAGCTCCGCCAGGCCCTGCCAGTGCAGGTCGCCGCACGCCTTGAGCAGCCAGTTCTCCGACAGGCCGGTATAGGACAGGTTCGGCATGCCGGCGACATAGCTTGTGCGCGCGTCAAACATGTCAGGCCGCCAGTGCTTGCGCGCCGAGCTTTTCGCTGACTATTGCCGCCAGGTATTCGGCATCGCGGGCGATGCCGGAAAAGCGCCCGGAGCCCCAGGTGTGCAGCCACGGCAAGCCAAGGAAGTACAGGCCATCCTGCGCCGTCACGCCGCGCACGTGGCCAGGATAGCCGCGCCCATTGAAGACAGGTGCCTCCAGCCAGCTGAAATCCGGGCGGAAGCCGATGCACCAGACAATGGCGCCGATGCCGGCCTCGGCTAGGTCCAGTGCCCAGCGTTCCTCGCCCGGCGTCCATACCGGCGCATACGTGCTGGCGGCCGGCGCGGCGATGCCGTGCTTGTCGATGAACTTGTCGATGCTGGCGTTGATGCGGTTGTACGTGTCGTCCGCATCGTCGAGGTTGGCTTTCAGGTTCGGCGTGAAGCGCAGCTTGCCGTCATGGAAGTCTTCCAGCGCGCCAAACAGTTCCATGCCTTCGGTGGCGAACTTGCGCAGGTCGATATCGCGCCCGCCATCGCGGCCGGTCACGTAGTGATTGGTGTTGTCGCGCACGCCTTCGCGCAGCGGATGCTCCTGCACCGGCATGTCGTAGTACTGCATGTCGGCCAGCCAGTCCACCACGTCCCGGCCACGGTAGAAGCGCGCGCAGCGCGGGGCCTGGCCGACAGCCAGGAACACCTTGCGGCCCGCCAGGTGCAGGTCCTCCGCGATCTGCGCGCCGGACTGGCCGGAGCCCACCACCAGCACGCCGCCTTCCGGCAAGGCCTGCGGGCTGCGGTACTCGGAGGACTGGAGCTGCCGGATGCCGGCGGGCAGGCGCTCCGCCATGCGCGGCACGATCGGCGTGTGATAGCCGCCCGAGGCCACCACCACCTGCCCGGCGGTGAAGTCGCCCTGCGAAGTGGAGACAAGGTAGCCACCCCGCTCCAGCGGCTTCACGCGACGGACCTCGGTATGCTCCAGCACCGGTGCGTTCACCATGCCGATAAAGCCATCGAGATAGGCGGTGATCTCGTCCTTCTTCATGAAGCCGTGCGGGTCATCGCCCTGGTAGGGATAGCCCGGCAAGGCGCACTGCCAGTTCGGCGTGACCAGGCAAAAGGCATCCCAGCGCTGGCTGCGCCAGGTGTGGGTGACGGTGTGCTTCTCCAGCACAAGATGGTCGATGCCGGCCTGCTTGAGGTAGTAGCTCATGGACAGGCCGGCCTGGCCGCCGCCCACCACGATGACGCTGTAGTGTTTGGGGGAGGTAGCCAGGGATTCGCTGTGGGTGTCAGACATGATGCGTCCTTCGTTGATTGCTGTGAGATGCGTTAAGGCTTTCGGATGCGTGCTAACGGCCGAAGCCAAGCACGCGCACGGTGGCGTCCAGCTGCGCGCTGAAACGCGTTGCCGTGTTCTCGATCTGTTCAAGCTGATCCATCGCGGACGAGCAGGCATAGCCATACTTCGCCCTGACGCGCTCCGAAGCGCTCGTCAGCGCCAGCCTGGCAAGCCGCATGAATTCCTCCAGCGCGTAGTCCTGCCCCGCGACAAAGAATTCGCTGACCACCGACGACGGTGAATAACAGGTGACCTCGCTCTGATCGGGCCAACGTACCCGGAAATGTGTCACTGGCATGGCCTCTCCTCAGGCATCGATGGGGGTGGCGTCCCGCGCCGGGCAACCGGCCCGCGGGACGATAAATGCATCGCGCGCGAAGTCCCACAACAGCGCGGTTTCGCCGGCGCCGCTGACCGAGACCTGCCGCGAATCGTCGATGACGCCGATCTCGGCGCAGGCAATGTCCCGCGCCCGGAATCGCTCGCTCACGCGCTCCGCATCCTGCTCGCGCACGGCCAGCAGGAAGCCATAGCTCGGGAACGCCGTCAGCCAGCGCTGCAGCGGCACGCCCGCCGGCGCCGGAATGCGGTGCAGGTCGATCCGGGCGCCAACGCCGGAGCACTCCAGCAGCATCAGCGCCGTGCCCAGCGTGCCGGCCATGCTGATGTCTTTCGCCGCGGCGCACAGGCCGTCCTCGGCCAGCACGGGCAGCAGTTCAAGATCGGCCAGCAACCGCCCGGCGGGCGCCCCGGTGGAGGCATTCCAGTAGGGATACGGCTCGGCAAAGGCGCCGCGCAGGTCGACCGCCATCAGCAGCCGGTCGCCCGGACGCGCCGCGAAGCTGGAGAGCAGGCTGCGCGCCCGGCCGACGATGGCCACCGCAAGCTGGCCGTGATCGCTGCGGGCGTTGCTGTGGCCACCCACGATGGGCACGCCATACGCGGCCGAAGCCGCCGCCATGCCCTTGAGCACTTCGGCGGCTTCGGCCACGCCCGCGCTCCAGATGGCGTCCACCACCGCCAGCGGGCGGCCGCCCATCGCATAGATATCGCTGACATTGACCATCACCGCGCTGTAGCCCGCGAACCACGGCTTGGCATGGATAAAGTCGCTGACCATGCCCTCGATGGCGAACAGGAGGTAGCCATCATGGTCCGCAATGGCGGCGCAGTCGTCACCCACGGCAACGGCCTGGCCGAGATCGCGCACCCCGCCCGGCAGCGCACTGCCGAGCGACGCCAGCACCCCGGCGATATCGGTCTTGTGGCCGAAGCCGCGGCTGGCGCGCAGGCTTTCCACGATCTGCGCGACGTTCATGCTCCGCTCCTTCCCATTGCCGGCATGCCGATGCGCGGCGTCAGGCAAGCCGGGTAGTAGTCCAGGTCGGCCTGCATCAGGTGGTGCGGGCGGCCAAGCAACGTCTCCTCCGCCAGCACGTTCCAATGCAGACGGCGGAACAGCGGCACGTTCTGGCTCTGCACATGCGCGAGGAACTTCGTGCAGCCAAGCCCGTGCGCGCTGCTCACCGCCAGCTTGATCAGCGTGGCGCCGATCTTGCCGTGACTGCGATACGCGGCGTGCACGGCAAGGCGGGAACCAAACCAGACGCCAGGCGCATCCTCGTGAATACGCACGGTGCCGACCACCATCCCGGGTGCATCCGCCTCGCACTTCACCGCCACCAGCAGTTGCGCCCGCGCGTCGGTCTCGTCGCGGTCGTCGCCAGTGAAGATGCCCTGCTCGTGGCAGAACACCGCCCGGCGCAGCGTCATGGCCTGCTCCGCCTCCCACTGCGCCCCGGCCCAGCGAATGCGGAACGTGGTCGCGGCAGGCACCTCCACGCAAAGGTCGTCGCTCATGCCGCCACCTCTTCATAGGAAGACAGGGAGGAACACGCGCCGCACTTGCCGCAGCCCGCCTTGATATCCGCCGAGCGCATGCCCGCCGCGCCGATCATGGCGCCGAGCGGCTTGAGGATGGACTTCATGAATTCCGGCGGCGGCGCCGGATGGTCTTCCAGCGGGGTGCCCGTGATCGGCACGAAGGGCACCACGAAGGGATAGACGCCAAGCGCAACCAGTTCCCGCGAGATCGACAGGATGGTCTCCGCGCTGTCGCCAAGCCCCGCGAGGATATAAGTGCTCACCTGCCCCCGGCCGAACACGGCCACCGCGGCCTTGAACGCCTCCATATAGCGGCTGACGGGCACCGCGGCCTTGCCGGGCATGATGCGTTCGCGCAGGGCCGGCGTCACCACTTCCAGGTGCATGCCGAGCGTATCGATGCCGGACGCCCTCATGCGGTCGAACCAGCGGTCGTCGTCGGGCGGCTCGCATTGCGCCTGGATGGGCAGGTCGACGGCCGCCCTGATCGCAAACGCGCTTTCGCAAAGAATGGCGGCGCCCCGGTCCGGCGTGGGCGGCGTGCCGGTGGTCAGCACCATATGCCTGACGCCATCCAGCAGCACCGCGGCACGCGCCACTTCGGCCAGTTGTTCCGGCGTCTTGCGCGCGATGGTGCGCCCCGCCGCGAGCGATTGCCCGATCGCGCAGAACTTGCAGGTCTTGCGGCGGCTCTCGTAGCGGATGCAGGTCTGCAGCACCGTGGTGGCCAGTACATCCGCGCTGTGCAGCGTGGCGATATGGGAGTAAGGCACGCCATCCAGCGTCTGCAGGCCGTAGAAGCGCGGCGCCTTCGGAAAGCTGATATTGGCAATCRGAATCGTGCCGCGCATCAGCGCGCTGGTGCCCTTGCCATCGGGCGACGACGCCACGAAGGGCGAGTGCCACGCGGTATTGGTATGCACAGGCACCATGATGGTCACGCCGTCGATGGTCACGGCCTTGTGGTCCGACGGCCCCGCGCCGCCGCGCCGGCTGGCGGCACCGGCCGCCGGGTCCAGCAGGCGCAGCCCTACCGATTGCAGCTCGGTCCGAAGTTCAGTTACCGACAGCCGGCTCGAGGCCGTCGTCATCTCGCTGGAGTTCATGTTGGGTGCTCCCGTGGAAGTTGGAGAAGGCGGCGGCCATGGGCGAGGCAGTCGCCGCCGGCCGGTCGTTGATCGCGAGGCTGAGCAGTTCCGGCCGGGCGTAGTGCCCCACCGAATCCATCATTCGCTTGCGCTTGGTGATGAGCGACATATCCAGGTCGGCGATCACCATGCCCTCGCCCTCGCGCAGCGGCGGCGCCAGGTGCTGGCCCTCCGGGGACACGATGGCGGTGTTGCAGCCGCCCCGCAGTGCCTTTTGCAGGCCGGGGTCGGTGGTCACGGAGGCGATCTGCTCGTCGGTCAGCCAGCCGGTGGCATTTACCACGAAGCAGCCGGATTCCAGCGCGTGATGGCGGATCGTGACTTCGATCTGCTCGGCAAAAATGGGACCCACCAGCGAGCCGGGGAACTGGCTGCAGTGGATTTCCTCGTGCTGGGTCATCAGCGCGTAGCGGGCCAGCGGGTTGTAGTGCTCCCAGCAGGCCAGCGCGCCCACGCGGCCGATCGCGGTATCTGCCACTTTCAGGCCGGCCGCGTCGCCCTGGCCCCAGATCATCCGTTCATGGAAGGTCGGCGTGATCTTGCGGCGCTTGAGCGCCAGGCGGCCATCGGTATCGAAGATGAGTTGCGTGTTGTAAAGACTGCCGTGGTCGCGCTCGTTGACGCCAAGCACCACCACCATGCCATGCCGGCGCGCGCGCTCGGACACGGCATGGGTGACGGGGCCGGGCACCACCACCGCCTGCTCGTACAGGCGCATATGGTCGCTGCCGGATTGCACGGGCGGCCGCACGAAGGAGAAGTACGGGTAGTACGGCAGGAAGGTTTCCGGAAAGACGATCAGCTGCACGCCTTCCCGCGCGGCCTTGTCGATGGCCTCGCAGACTTTGCCGAGGGTGCCTTCGCCGTGCTCGAGGTCCGGGGAAATCTGGACCGCGGCCGCGCGCACAATGCGTTTCTGTGACATGGTGGTGCCCGCCTTTTCTATCTCTATCTGTCTCTGTCTCTATCTGTCTCTCAAACCGTCCAGGTATCCAGGATCAGCGCGTTCTCTTTGCGGTGGATAAGCTTCAGGTCCAGCACGTCGAGCGGGCTGATCGGGCGGATGCCTTCGATCAGCGAGGCTTCGCCGTGGCCGTAGAGCGCTTGCAGCGCGAAGCGGCAGGCGTAGACCTTGCCGCCCTCTTCCATGAACTTGGTGATCTGCTTGTTGAAGTTGAGATGGCCGGCGAAGGCCTCGTCGCCCAGCGTGGGAAAGCCGCGTTGCAGGCCCAGCGTGACGCCCGGGCCGTACAGCAGGATGGAAGTCTCGAAGCCCTTGCGTTGCAGGCGCGTGGCCTGCAACAGGTTGACGAAGCCGATCGAGCCCTCGAAGGCGACGGTGTGGAAGGTGACCAGCGCCTTCTCGCCCGGCTCCGCCTTCACGTCCTCGAAGACCTTCTCTTCGTAGTCGACCAGGAAATCGCCTTTCTTGTGGGCCGGTTTGTTGACTGCGGGCATGCTGTGCTCCATAGGGTGGGTGGGTCTGTCGATCGTCCGCGCATTTCGTTCGCGTATTCGTTCGATCGATCGGCCGGGGGGGCCGACACCACTCCATGAGCACGGGCTATGCCATCTACCCCGCCGATCAATGCAATCAATTAGCGATCAAGCAGGGAATCGTTCATTGATCGCATGGATGATTTTCCGGATGGTGGAAGCGGCGGCAATCGACTGTGCCCTGACCGGTACAGGCCAATATGGGGCATGCACTGGGGCGGAACGCGCCGGCCCCGCGCGGACGCCCGGAAGCGGTGCAATCCTGCAATCACGCACCATCATCGAGCACTAAAAAATGCAATCACTTAAGGCATATAAAGCGATCAATGTGATAGCCTGATGCCTCGGTACCTTGTACGCATGAATCGCCTGGAGCCCCCCTTGTCCGGTCTTGCCAGCCACTGGCTGAAACGCCTCTCCGAGAGCGCCAAACCCGCCTACCTGACGATCCCCGACCTGATCGAGGAAGACCTGGCGAGCGGCCGCCTGCAGGCCCGCGACCGGCTGCCGGCGCTGCGCGACCTGGCCGAGGCGCTGCGGCTCAACTACACCACCGTGGCGCGCGCCTACGCGGAAGCGCGCAAGCGCGGGCTGATCGACGCCAAGGCCGGCAGCGGCACGTTTGTCCGGGGGCGCGCCCCGGCGTTGCCGCTGCGCGCGGGCACCGGTGCCGAGATGACCATGAACATGCCGCCCGAGCCGCCGGTGCTGACGGCGCGGCTGCGCGAGTCGGCCGGGCGCCTGATGGGTGCCACCGATCCGTACAGCCTGCTGCGCTACCAGGATTTCGGCGGCACGCCGGCCGACCGCGCCGTGGCCACGGAATGGCTCAAGCGCTACGTGCCCGCCTGCCGCGCGGATACCGTGCTGATCTGCCCCGGCATCCACAGCGCCCTGGTGGCGCTGGTATCGCTGCTGGCCCGCCCGGGGCAGACCATCTGCCTGGATACGCTGGCCTATCCCGGCATCAAGGCCATCGCCACGCAACTCGGCGTGCAGTTGCAGGCCCTGCCCAGCGACGAGGAAGGGCCGCTTGGCCCGGCGTTCGAAACCCTGTGCAAGACGCAGAAGCCCAGCGCGCTGTACTGCAACCCGACGCTGCAGAACCCCAGCACCCGAACCATGCCGCAAGGACGGCGCGAGATCCTCGCGGATATCGCCCTGCGCTACAGCGTGCCGATCATCGAGGACGACGCCTACGGCATGCTGCCGCAGCGCACGCCCGACGCCATGGCCACGCTCGCGCCCGAACTCACCTACTACGTAACCGGCCTGTCGAAGTGCTTTGGCGCGGGATTGCGCATTGCCTTTATCAACGGCCCCACCGCGCGCCAGACCCAGCGCCTGGCCGGCACCCTGCGCGCCACCACCGTCATGGCGAGCCCGTTCAACACCTTGCTGGCCACGTCATGGATCAAGGATGGCACGGCGGAAGACATGCTCAAGGCCATTCGCGCCGAGAGCGTGGCCCGGCAACTGGTGGCCCGTGAGGTCTTCGCCGGGCGGCCCTATGATGCCGACCCCGAAGGCTTCCATCTCTGGCTGCCGGTACCGCAGGACAGCGGCTGGCGTCCGTCCGAGCTGGCGCTGCACCTGCGCTCGCGCGGCATTGGCGCGGTCTCGAGCGCGGCCTTCTCTACGGACGGCAACCCGCCGGACGCGATCCGCCTCTGCCTGGGCGGACCGGGCGACCGCGACGAGATGGAAGAGTCGCTGCAGATCGTGGCGGATACGCTGGACGATCCGCATCACCTGCATACGGCGATGCTGTAGCACCCGGCTATGGCTGGCGCCCGCGGGTAATCACCTGCCCCGCCCGCGCCCCGGTGTGGCCGTCCTGCTCCCATGTGACGGTGCCGTTGACGATCACGCAGCCGATGCCTTCCGCCGGCAGCCTACTTCGCCGGCATGTAGATCCGCGTCTGCAATTGCGCGGGCGGCGTGATGCGAGGATCGTTCACATACTGCTCGAACATGGGAAAGTCCGCCGGCACCGCCCCGCTGTTCGGCAGCCACTCCGAGAACATCCAGTTATAGGCCTTGTTCATCTCGTTGTAGGGGCCCGTATAGGTCAGTATCGCGCAACGGCACGCCGGGATTTCGAAGCGCACCAGTTCCTCTCCCAGGTCCGCATCCGGCGCAACCGACATGCCGGCCAGCGAACGCAACTGGTCAACCGGCACCTGCTCGGGATCGTCGAAGTACACACCGAAACCGGCGGTTTCCTGGCTGGCAACGCCGCGGCTGGCCGCCAGCATGAAGACGCGGGCGAACACCGGGCCGATTTCCTGATAGCTGCCGTGATGGCGCAGCGCGGCCAGCATGGTGCCAGGAAAGGTTTCGATCGTGATGGGATACATGGATAGCTCCTGAGGGTCGAAGGGACGGGAGCGGGCTGCGCGATACCGTCCCGGCGGCATGCCGAAGGTCGCGCCAAAGGCCCGGATGAACGCCGCGTCCGACTCATATCCGGCACGCAGCGCCACATCACGCAATGAAGCTTCCGTACCCGCCAGCGCAACGGCCGCACGGTGCATGCGGATGCGTTGCACCGTGGCCTTCACCGTTTCTCCCATCATCGCGCGATAGACGCGATGGAAGTGATACGGGGACAGGCARGCCAGGTCCGCCAGCCGGTACAGGTCCGGGTCAGCGTCGGGATGGCTTGCCAGCCAGCGCAGGACGGGGTCCAGGCGCTGGGCGTACTGGTTTCGGGTTTCGGGCTTCATGTGGTCTCCATGGCGCGCAATGTACCGGAGGGAGCCTTGCAGATTTTGCGGTTTTTTGAGTTCATCCGACTCTCGTGTGGGTCGATTCGCCGCCGGGCTGGTTCCAGCACTGCCGTAGCTCCCCTGGCCCCGGTTGTTCTCCCATTTCATGGGAGAGGGGAGCAAACCGGCGTTCTGCCTGCGGCCACCCGCACCGGCATGTAGTACCCGCACGAAAGCATCCCCGTGGGCGCGTGCCGGCCTAATGCCAGCCGATCACCGTCTCGGTGCCGTGGCAGCCGGCGTAATTGTCGCAGCCGGCGCAAGCCGGTTCAGGACAGGGATGCAGGTCCAGCCGCAGACATAGCTCGTGGTAGAAGAATTTCTTCCACTTCATGTCCGTGGTGTTGGCTGCATGGAGCGAGGGAAAGTAGTCCCGCAGCAAGCGCGAAACGTCGTGCCTGCCGGCCAGGCCCATGTCGTGCCAGAGATGGGACCCGCCAAAGCAGCCGCTGGCCAGCGCATGAGCGGCCCAGCGCGTTTCCGTGCGGGCCGGATCGCCCGAGGAGACCAGCATCTCCACCAGGTCGGCAAACTCGCAAGGCAGCGCGGCGGCATCGACAGGCGCCGACTCGGGCGCCCACCCCGCCGCCCTGGCGCCGGGGAAGCAATGATCGAGCATTTGCCAGAACTCGGGCTCAGCCAGGCCGAGCCACTGCGCGAACCGAGGCAGCCTGCCGGCGTTGGCGCTTTCCAGCACGCCGGCCAGCGCGCGGCATGCCGGCTCGCCAGGCGACAGCGAAAACGCATCAAGGATCAGCAACGACTGGTTCACGGCAATGCCTTGTGGAGTTGGACACGCCAGCCATGCCGGCTCTGGCGGCGGCCGTGCGGTAGCCGGCCATTGCCCAATTTCCGAAATATAGCGGTGTATATAACGGTAGTCAACGCAAGGCCATGGAAGGCTCTACAGGGCGCAGGGGTGCCCCGTGGCCCGGCGGCTCGCTCAAAGCACCAGCCTCTCGAAGGGCACCGGCGGCGAAATGGCATATCCCTGCAGCAAGTCCGCTCCAAGCGATCTTGCCAGCACCATATCGTCCGGACTCTCCACGCCTTCGGCCACGGTCTGCAGTTCCAGCGAGCGTGCCAGGTCCATCGACGAAGAGAACAGCCGCCTGGCGCGTTCGGCATGCCGCGCCCGGTGCAACAAGGTCTTGTCGACCTTGACCTGCGTGAATGGCAGCAGGCCAAGGGCTTGCAGCGATGCGTAGCCGGAACCGAAATCGTCCTGCGAGATCACCATGCCGCGCGCCGAGAGCGCGTTGAGGTTCTCCAGCAGGCGAGCCTCGCCCTCGCGGGAGATCCGGGTCTGTTCGGTCAGCTCGAGCACCACCCGCGAAACATCCAGTCCATGCGAGATGCTGGCATGCACAAAGCCCTGGACAAACCCCGCGGCGGCCGCGGTCCTCGGGTTGACGTTAAGGGCGAACCGGCCCGCGTAGCGGGGAAAACGAGTCTGCACGCGCCCGCAAGCACCCAGGAAATGATCCAGCAGCAGGGTTTCCACCCCATGGCTGGTGATACTGCCGATGAACGTCTCCGGCGCATGATGCCGGCCTTTGTCGGACCAGCGCGCCAGCACTTCCAGCCCGACGATGCCGCCATGCTGCGCACTGATCTGCGGCTGGAACACCGGGTAGATATGTCCGAGCTCGATGGCGCCGATCAGGTCGTCCCTGGTGAGCACAAGCAGTTCCTCGCTATCCAGGCTGCGATCCATGGCGCCCGATGGCCGCGACATCAACCGCCGCAGCCGCGCCATGCGCGCTGCCGCGGCATGGCCCTCGCCCTCCGGCCCGGCGCTGGCCACGTCCGGATGCGAGGCCGCCTGGCGGGCAGACACCTTGCCCCTGATAAACGCGTAATGCAATCTAAGCTCCTGGAAGGCCCTTTCACGGTCGGGCACGACTGCACATTCATCACCTGGGAACCGCAAGCGAACACGCCACATCGCGACAACGTCATGCCGCCCGGCAACTCTACTGGCTCCGCTAACGGCGATTTCAAACTACGGCAAACCTGAAAACCGTCCCTTATGCACGCCCGGCCCCATTCTTTCAGCGCCCAGCCATCCACGGCAGACCCCGGTTCCCCTCCTAAGTAGGACCACCTACCAAGGCAGGGTACTGACGCAATACAACCCATAAGACAATCCGTCCCAGCAAGACTGACCCCTTGCTGAACCACTCAAGGGGTGTAGGGGCGCCCTGCACCTACACCCTTCTTTTTCCGGGTCAGGCCGTCCCCCTCCAGTCCCGTTGCCATTCACCTCGCCGGCCGCGCTTGGCGCGCACGCCGGTCATCTCGCACCTTCAATCCCGGCCGCGCCCCGAAACCCGAATTCCGCGAGCCTTGCCCTAAAAACCCGAGAAGCGGATACCAATCGAGCCATAGCCGTAATAGCGGTCCATCTTGCCCGCCGTGGCGGCATTGTAGAGAAACGGAATGGTGCCCACGAAGTTGTGCAGCGAGCCCTGCCCGCGCAGGAACACTTCGACGTTCTTCACCACCGCATACGACAACTCCAGCCCCAGCGTGTGATTCGACTTGATCGGGGAATTGCCGTACGCGCTGGCACGGCTATCGACGTTGCTGCGCAGCAGGTACTGGAACTGGTAGCCCAGCCTGGCAGTGAAATTCTCGTACTTCCAGCGCCACGAGCCGCCTAGGTTCAGGTAGCCGGCGGTGTAGTTGAAATCGTCATTGATATTGAGCCCGTACTGCCCGGCGTCGGTCGAGAAACTCGCGGACTGCAGGTTGACGTTGCCAACGCGGCAAGGCGCGGCCAGGCTGCCGTTGGCGACATTGTCGGAGTTGATGCCGACGTTGAAATTGCACCCACCCTGCTGCAACCGCGTATTGAGCCCGCCGATGGTCACACGGCTGACGCCCAGGCCGATAAACCCCGTCAGTTTGTTGCGCTCGGTCAGGTCACCGGAGAAGATCACATCGGCCTGGCCCTGAATGTCATTGGCATTGTTGACCGTGACGCTGTTGAACGTGGCATTCCTGACCTTCAGGGCGGAAGAGCGGCTCAAGCTACCCGAGTGGTCGCCCCATAGCGAGAAACGCACCAGCAGGCGGTCGCGCGCGCCGGGCTCGGCCAGCGGGTCGTAGTGCAAGGCCAGCATCCAGGTATCGATCTGGTTGTTGTCCGGCCCGTAGTCGATGCCGCGGCGCCAGTACGTGGCGGAGCCCGACCATTTCGGCGAGAACTTGTAGCCCAGCATCAGCTTGCCGCCGCGGTAATTGCCGGCATTGTCCGGCGCGCCGCCATGGCTGTTGAAGATGTCCATGGCGTTGTTGACCATGTCATAGCTGGCCTCCGCGCGAAATGCAGTGAACTCGCCCGTGGTGGGTTCGGCCTGCAAGAACACATCGTCGGGCGCCGCATTGGCAACGCCAGCGCATGACAAGCCCAGCATCAATGCGCCGGCATTGCCGAGCCAGCGCGTGCGATACAACAGCATAGGGAGACTCCGAGGCCAGGGGGCGGACCTCATCCACGGCGTTGGCCGGGTCGTGGTCCGGCAAACTGCACACAAAAAAGAAGCCGGTCACCCGCCATCGCGCCTGCGGGCGCGCGTGACGAATGACCGGGCAGCCCTCCCCGGACTACAGGGAGGGCCTGACTGCCAACCGATCAGGGATTCAGCGTCACCGTGGTCTTGATGCCGTTGCCGCTGACCTTTGCCGAGGCAGTTTCCACCGTCTGCGCCGACGTCTTCTGCGCGCTGCCGTTGACCAGCGCGCCGACGTTGACTGCCTTGCCGCCCTGGCCCGACACCGCGAATGTCACGGGGAAGGTAGCGGTCGACTTCGGCGTGAGCGCGTCGACCTGCGTTGCGCTCAGTGCCCCCGCGGTCCTCAGCTTGGCAAGGAGAACGGTGAACGGCAGGTTCAACGAGCCGCCGTTGGCGTTGTCGAACAGATTATCGGCAGCACCGTTGCTCAGGTTCGCGCTGGCCGCAACCGTGCCGGCAATGCGGAACGAGTAGTTGGTGCCGGCAGGCACCTGGGCCGCCGTCAGCGTCGAACCGTTGAAGGTCAGCGCCACCTTCTCGATGATCACGTCGACCTGGCTGCCGTTGTATGTGTAGCTCAAGCCCGCACGCACTTCCGCAGCGCCGCCGGCGAACGCGTTGCCGCTCTGCGAGACCGCCACCTTGATTGCATTCAGCGTGCCGCCCGTCACCGTCACCGTATCGCCGATCGGGAACAGCTGGCTGTTGATGGTCAGGCTAGCCAACTGGATAAAGTTGGTCGGCTTGACGCTATCTGCCACAGTATTGATGGCGCCCGAATCGACACTGCCACCGAGGTTGCCGGCAGCGGTCTGGATCGCACCCGCGTTGCCGGTTGCCACGGCACCGCCGAGCGCGCCCAGCTTGGTCGTCAGCGTCGAGTCGCCCAGCGCGGCCGGCGTCACCGCCGCGACCAGCGCATTGCTCGCCGCCGACTTGGCACTGTCCACCACCGCATTGACCGAACCGCTTTGCTGCAAGGCAGCCAGCGTGGCGGCCGGGTCGGCGCCCAGCACAATGGTGCCCAGGGCCGCGTTCACGTTGGCGACCTGGCTGGCCACGACCGGGCCGGCCAGCGCGGCCACGTTTGCCGCCACCGTGGCGATACTGGACTGCACGCTGGCCGGAAAGCCTGCCTTGGCATTCTGCACGGCCGATGTGATGACCGTGGATACCAGTGCGCCGCTGGTCAGGTCGGCGGTACCGGAACCTGCATTCACCGCGCTGGCCACTGCGCTGGCGGCTGCCGCCGCTGCAGCTTCCGCCGTCAACGTGCCGCCCGTGGTCTTGGACAGGCCAGCAAGCGTCTTGGCGACCTGGTCCACCAGTTGCTGGACCACCACCGAGGCCTTCAGCACGGCGGCGTCATTCATCGGGTCCAGGGTGGAGAGGTCCTTGCCTTGCAGGCCAAGCTTGGTCGCGAGTGCCGCTGCCTGGGCGGAGCCCAGTTGCGCGACCAGGGTCGTCAGCGGCGTGACCACGGGCGTCACACCCGCCTTGTAGGCCACGGCCGGCGCCTGCAGCACGCCGGTGAAAGGCTGATTGGTGCCGATGTCGGTACCGCCCGTCACCTTGAGAGCGCTGGTTGTGCAGCCATCCGGGAACGTGAAATCCCCGTTCGCCTTGGTTGTCGCCGTCTTGTTGCTGCAATCGAGAAAAGTCACCGTGGCCTGCGCCAGGTAGAAGTCGACCGCCTTGCCTTGCACAGCGGCCGGCGTGGGTGTGGGCGTGGGCGTGGGCGCCGGTGAATCCGAGCCCCCGCCGCAGGCCACCAGCGTCGCTACCGCGGAAGCCGTAAGGCCGAGGGTAAAGATATTCCTGATATTGGTTTGCACTCTTCTCGCTCCTGAAATCACTACGTCATTACTTCGATACGTCGTCTATGGATCCCGAACCACACCAGGGCAGCGCACCGCCTGTGGTGCCCTTCGCCGCCCCGGCTATTCGCCTCTCATGGATACCCTTGCTGGCTCTTGCAACTGCAATCGGCATGACCACTTCGCCAGTGCCTTTGCCAGCCCAACTAGATAAACAATCGCCACTACCGTGTCACCCCTACTTGGCGGGGGAAAGCGCGGCCTTGCGTGTGGGAACGCAAGGCCGGCAACCCCGCACGGCCGTTGACAACGCTGCCGCGCATGTCCCGGTGTTGTTTCGCCGAGTACAGCGAACGCGCCGGATAAGCCCGGAATGCCCGATGCGGCTGATGCCGCTAATGGAGAATGGGGAAGTCCTCCCGCACAAGCCAGCGTGCGATATACCGGCCCATTGCCTCCAGCAGGACATCGGAAGTCAGTCCTGTCGCGCCCGCCAGTGCGGGACACACGATCCAGGTGGTACCGTCGTGATCCAGCACACGCAGCGTCTTCGCCAGGTCGGCGGGTTGCAGGACATAACTGCCAGTCCGCGCGCTCTCCAGGCCGAACGCGTGCACGAAATCGCCGAAATGCCGCTCACCCAGGCATACCACCACCTTGGGCTTCCATTGCCGGCGAATGCCTTCGATAAAGCGGAAACGATTGCCATTGCGGCAAAGATCGACATAGCGCTGCTTGGGCACCAGCGCCGGTTGCCCGCGAAACGCCCTTGACCACGGCGTCTGGCCAATCAGGTGCGCCGGCAGCGGGAAAAGGCTGAGCTTGAATTCGGCGCCGTTCGGTGCATAGAGATGTTGATCGAAGTAATGCTTCCAGTCGCACTCATCCTGGGAACAGGAGAATGTCTGCGCCCGCGCCGCCGCCATGATCCTTGCGATCTTCTGATGGGACTGCCAGCGCTCCATGCTGTCCCTGTGCCGGTCGCGATATGCGTGATCCCAGGCGCCCGGCTGCGTACGCGGCTCCAGTGGCGCCACCAGCGACTCTACCCAGGGATGCGGCGTACTGTCGCAAAACCAGACGGCCCCTGCGGGATTTCCCCCTTCCATTCCAACGTAAGACGCGAAATACGCGTCCAGCTGCTCACGTGAGAATACTGCCTTTTGTTCTATTTCCATGCCCCTACCGCTTGGTGGAATTAAAGATGCCCACGCACCGAGGCAAACTTACCTGTACGACATGACGGGCGTGAGACGCCTCGGATGCATCGGCAACTCTCTAATAGAACGATGGAGACAACCCACTCCACTGAAGGGGGAACGCAATGACCGCTGGCGCTCTCGCGCACCTTCCCCCTTCGTATCGGATGCCGGCCGGCACAATGCCAACGCCAGGCTTCGACGGATTTGACCTGCCCACAACCAGTCTGAATCAGTGCATTGCTTTTGGATATGGCTTTCAGGAACATATATTGTGAAACCCGCGATGTTCCCGATGCCGTCCCAAAGAGCCTGATCTCGTTTGCGCGAAACACTTACTAGGCGGAGCGAGATTTTGCGCGAGATTTGACCGGTCCGCGCCCCCCTTTGGAGGGATTCTCGGTAGTCTTCTTTCCCTTCTTACGAAGGGTACCCATCGCGCGAGACGAAGCGCCATTCGACGCCCCGCCGTCTTCACGGCGGCTTTCCGTACCCGTGGCATGGAATGTGTATCGCCGATGACAAATGCGGTCCGCAAGCAAATTCATGCGAGACCGCACGCCACCGCGCCCTTGTGGAATACAAATCGCGCACCAGATTAGCGAAAAATCGTTTAAAGCCGGCAATCAGAATTGCGATGTCTTTTCCAAAAGGATCAGTGCGCGCCGGCAATCCGTAGTTCGCTTGCGCGTGGTCGTCGCAACGCAAGGCCACTCCCACCCCTCTGTTTCCCTTCTCCCGCAGGGTACCGGTAGCTACCGCTGCGCCGCACTATTCGCACCAATCGCAAGATGAAGGAAGCCTGCCGGGAAGCCAGCCAGCATCGGCTCGTCTCACGTGGCATTCCCTTTTTTTCTCGTCCTGCTGCAGGCCAGGCAGTCATCATTTACCGCACCTGGATCACCGGTGCCGGATTTGCAATGTGGATATGCAAATGACATCCGCGCTTACTCAATGGCTACTCGCTCTACCGCGCCGTGGCAAAGTCGTTCTCATGGTGACGGCAGATATCATGATGCTGCCGCTGTGCTTCTCGCTTGCGCTGCTCCTGCGCAAGGGAGATGCCGACCTGCTCAATCAATACGGCGCGTTCCCACCGCTGGCGATCGCGCTGTTCACCATCCCCGTGTTCTACCTGAGCGGGCTCTACCGCACCGTGCTGCGATTCATCGATCTCAAGGTCTTGTGGATGTCCGGCATCAGCCTGGCCGCGCTGATCGGACTGACTTATCTCTTGTCCCTGCTGATTCAGGACGACTACCTGCCGCGCACCGGTTTGCTGATCTACTGGTTTATCGCGTTTGCCTATGTCGTCATCTCACGCTTCCTGGCACGCGCGCTGCTGCGCACCTCGCATTACCGCAAGAACCGCAGCAAGGTGGCGCGCCTTGCGATCTTCGGCGCCGGCGAGGCTGGCTTCCAGCTTGCCCTTGCGATGCGTGCCAGCCCCGATCACCAGGTGCTTTGCTTCTTCGATCACGACATCACGCTGAACAACAAGATCGTGGCCGGCCTGCCCGTCTATGACGCCAAGCGGCTGACCGAACAGCTGGGCCGGCTGAATATCGACGAAGTCGTGCTGGCCATTCCGTCGGCTTCGCCCGAGCGCCGCCGTGAAGTGGTGGAAAGCCTGCGCACCCAGGCAGTGGAAGTGCGCACCCTGCCCACGCTGCTGGAACTGGTGGATGGCAAGATCACCACGCAATCCATCCGCGAAATCCGTATCGAGGATCTGCTTGGCCGCGAGCCGGTGCCCCCCAACAAAAGCCTGTTTGCCAAGTGCACGCGCAGCAAGGTTGTGATGGTGACAGGAGCCGGCGGCTCGATCGGCAGCGAACTGTGCAGGCAGATCGCCACGCAGGAACCGCGCAAGCTGGTCCTGTTCGAACACTCCGAGTACGCGCTGTACACGATCGAACAGGAATTGCGGCAGCTCTTTCCGGGGCTGGACATATCGGCGCGCATCGGCTCGGTGTGCGATCCCGAGGCCGTCACGGCCGCGATACGCCAGAGCCGTGTCGATACCATCTACCACGCCGCCGCGTATAAGCATGTGCCGCTGGTCGAGTCGAACATGCCGGAAGGCATCCGCAACAATGTGCTGGGTTCGCTGACCGTCGCCGATATCGCCCACATGTACGGCGTGGAGACTTGCGTCCTGGTCTCGACCGACAAGGCGGTACGCCCGACCAACGTCATGGGCGCGAGCAAGCGCATGGCCGAACTGGTCTTCCAGGCCGCCGCCGCGCGTCCGCGCACCCGCACCACCTTCTCGATGGTGCGCTTTGGCAACGTGCTGGGTTCATCCGGCTCGGTCGTGCCATTGTTCCGCCGGCAAATCGAATCCGGCGGGCCGATCACGATCACCCACGCCGACGTGGTCCGCTACTTCATGCTGATCCCCGAGGCGGCGCAACTGGTGATCCAGGCAGGCGCAATGGCCAAGGGCGGCGAGGTGTTCGTGCTGGACATGGGAGACCCTGTACGCATCGTGGACCTGGCACGTACCATGATCGATATGTCCGGACTGCAGGAAAAGACCAGGGACAATCCCGGCGGCGATATCGAGATCAAGGTGGTAGGCCTGCGCCCGGGCGAGAAACTCTATGAAGAACTGCTGATTGGCGAGGGCGTCATCCCCAGTTCGCACGAACGCATCATGTGTGCAAAAGAGCACTCCACCGAAGAGGAGACGCTGCACGATCTGCTGGCCGCCCTGTTCGCCGCCTGCGACACGCGCGATCCGCTCAAGATCCAGAGCCTGGTACAAGCGATCGTGCCGGAGTACGCGCCCTACAGCTCCCTGGATGGCAAGAGAAGCAAGGCGCCGCGTCCGCGCGTACTGCTGCCCTTCCCCTTCGGTGCCCGCGTGCGCGGGCCGGAGGAGGTGCTGGCGGATTTCGCGGAACTGAACGCCAAGCAAGCCAAGGCAGGCTGACCTCGCGCAAGCGGGTCTGTACGGAGTCCAGCGGTTTCCTGTACATTGGATCGCGCCGCAGCCTGATTACCAGGCTGCAATTCCAATGCCATGACTGCGTACAGACTCGCCCAGCCGCAACCGCCGCCGGAGCCCGCCTCCGGCATACCGCACACCCGCTTTGAAGTCGGCACCGCAACCGGGACCCGGTCATCCGCCGGCCAGATCCTGGCCTGGCGCGATCGCGTAGGCCATGTCATCGACCTGAACCTGACGAAAGAACAAGTCGCCCGCCCCTTCGCGGCGGCGATCGACAGGTACCTGGTCGAGGACATGGTCTTCACCGACTGCCGCTGCGACGGCGTCAACCTGCACCGCACGGTGGCGCGGATCTCCACCGACGCCATGCGGCACTATGTGTTCCAGGTGTTTATCGGCGGCAATGCGGGCCTGGTCGAAGGCCGGCGGCGCAATCCCACGCCGCGCCACGGCGGCATCCTGCTGACGGATCTGGGCCAGCCCGCGCGCCTGGTGCGCGACCCCTCGCACGCCCTCTCGTTCTTTATGCCGCGCCCGCTGATGGACGCCGTCTTTCCCGATGCCGAGTCGGCGCACGGCCGCATTGTGGAGGCCAACACGCCAATGACGATGCTCGCGGTCGAGCACGTGACCGTGCTGGCCCGCGAACTCCCGCGCATGACACCAGAGCAGGCCACACCGGCCTTGCGCGAAGCCATCCATCTGCTCGTGGCCGCCTTCCGCAAAGCCGCGCGGCTGGAAGGCGACGCGCGTTCCGCCACCCGCAACGCCATGCTCGCGCGAGCCCGCCGCCTGATTGACCACGGCGCCCACCAGCCGGATATATCGCCCACCGGCTTGCTGGCGGCGATGAACATTTCCCGGCCTTCGCTGTATCGGCTGTTCGAGCACGAAGGCGGCGTACACGCGTACATCCGCAAGCGCAAGCTGCGCGCGGCGGCGTCGGAACTGGTGCGGTTTCCCAATCTGCCGGTGATCGAGATTGCTTACGGGCTGGGCTTCTCCAGCGCATCGGATTTCACGCGCGCGTTTCGGCGCGCCTACGGCATGTCGCCGAGCGACCTGCGTATCGAGGCCGCCAGCCCGCGCCGCGAAGAGCTGATGCGCGCCGCCCTCAGGGTACAGGGCCAGGACTATGAGCGCTGGCTACGCCGACATCTGACAAGCCATGAGCGGAGCGCCAACGACGGCGTGTACCGCGGACCATGACGCGGGCGCTGGCTTCATGTCGCCGCGCGCGTCCGGCGCGTGCGTATCGACACGCTCCGCAAAATCCTCGTGCGACAGCCAGTGGCTGATGAAGCACCCCAGGGCGTTGAGCAAAACGTCGGAGCTTAGGCCGGCGCTACCGGCAACGGCCGGGCAGACGATAAGCGTGGTGCCCTGCCGCATATAGACCTGCAGAGTCCTGGCCTGGTCAGCCGGCTTGAGCAAGTGCTCGACTGCCGGAATCCCCTGCATGCCGAAGGCCTTCAGAAAATCGTCGGCATGGCGCTCGCCCAGGCACACCACCACCTTGGGACGCATCCGGCGGCACAAGCCACCGATAAACCGGAACCGCCCTCCGTCCCGGCACAGATCGAAATAGCGCTGCTTGGGATTCAGCTCCGGCTGGCCCTGATAAAGCTTGGACCAGGGGAGCCTGCCTTCCGGCCGGATTGCAAGGGGAAAGAGGTTCAGCTTGAACTCCCAGCCGCATGGCCGGTAGAGCATCTCCTCCAGGTACTGCCGCCAGTCGCCTCCTCCGGAGCGCCCGTAGAGTATCTTCTCGCGTGCCGCCGCCATGATCCGGGCAATGCGCTGATGCGTCTGCCAGCGCGCCATATCCTGCCGGTGCCGGCGGCGAAATGCCTCGTCCCATGCATGAGGCTGCGGTAAAGGCCGCAGCGAATCGCTCAGTGGCGTCTCGACGCCACTGGGTGAAAACTCGCAAAACCATACGGCGGCCGCGGGGTTCCCGCCTTCCATGCCCGCATACGACGCGAAATAGGCGTCGAACTGCTCGCGGGTAAATGCACTTTGATGAATTTCCATAGGTCCGGCAGGGGCTGGCGTTTGTGGCAATTGCTRAACGGCTTTGCTCCTTCGCCCGTTCCCCGCACGGGAGCCCGACACAACTCAACCAGAGGCAGAACCAGTCACGGCCTTCGGCGGATGCGGCACCAGGCGCTCGAAGCAAAATCCGCAGGCAGGATAATGCCGCCCGCCGGAGATACTTGACCGTGCGTCTCACTTTTTGGCGGCCTGAACATGTAATCCTGGGTATCCGCCCGGATACATTGAAGACAAAATCCGGCATAGGCACCCGCACGAACAGCGGCATGGCGCGGCCCGAGTTCCTTCGCACCGAAGTGGAGCAAGCCAGGTCAAGATGCGCCATTCGGATCTGGCGATGCTCCGTGGATGTGTAACAGAATGCGGCGTACGGCCTCGAGGCGCTCCGAGAACCCCGCGAGGCCGATTTGCATCCGTTATTCACCCAAATGGGTGGTAGCTGTCAAACAGAAGTGGATTGATCCGGCACGTCCACAAGCGCCAGTTCACTCAGTGCCGAAATCTGCAATGCAAGATCCGCCGCCAGGGAAAGCAGGCTCTCCTGAATGTTCGCATCCATGCTGACGAATCGCTCAAGGCAGTTGCCATGTGTCATGAGCAACAAGGCGTGAAGGTGCGCGGCTTTAGCGGCGGCGAGTTCGGCGGGAGATTCGAGTTTGGCGCAGGTTGTAAGAGAGGTGTTACGCCCCGACCGGCACGCGGTGACACCATATCGTGTGACTTCATGCATGGCCGCGACCTTGTGCTTGCTGTTGAACCTTCCTCGCGAACCACGAATGCACGACAGCAACGCGCAGCAGATCGCCACGGCTACATTCGGGCGTGCGGTGAGGCAAGGTAACGGGCGGACTTGTACGAATGGAAATGCGGAAAATGCACGAACGAGCACTACAGGCGAGATTCGCCATGAGAGACCTCCTGTACAACGGTTATCGAACCGCTCCCCGACGCCAATCGGGGGGGGCGGAACCGTGCGGGTTGGCGTACCAGGTACAGGATCTGGCGGGCCTTTCGGCCCCCCACACGGCCCGCCCATAGGAGGCAATGCCGTGCTCAACGGACGTGAAAAAAGCCGCAACTTGGCGGCTTGTCCGCCTGTACTTCGGGACGCCAATCCCGGTCATCGCTGTTTCGATGGCGATCGGAGTATAGCGCGAATGGCCGCACCGTTGCGCAAAACCGGGATTGCGGGCACGTCGATGCGAAGGGACACCGCCCGCGCGGGGCAACGATGACGCGCCCGGGGTTTAAGAAAGTCTACGCAGCCGTACAGATACCCGCCGCGTACCGTTGACTGGATCCGTATAGATCTGCCGCGTATATTGTTCGGTGGCACCGAGCCACACCGCCGCGCGCTGCCAGAGCGCCGCCTTGGTCGGGTTGACCGTGCCATGCATATCAACCAGCAGCACCACGGCAACCGGCAACGCGACGAGTAAGGACAGATGCGCCGGGCGCAAGTTCGGCTGCCAGCGCAGATACGTGCAAACAACCATCGCGCCGACTGCCATGCCAGCCAGCGTTTCAGACAGCGTGTGATAGTTGCCGGCCAGCAGCGTCACCGCCATGAACATCGATGCCGCCAACCCCAGCAGGAATCCCCATCGCGCGGCTTGAGGCCCGGCGGCGGAAAAGAGCATCATGAACAGCAGCGGATAGATTGCCGTGGTCTGCATCGCATGGCCGCTGATACTGTAGAAGCCGATCGACGGCAAACACCAGCCGCCTAGATCGAACGCCAGCTTGCCGGCAACAATCACCGCGATGCCGGCACCCAAACAGGCCAGCCAACGGATGGCGCGTGCCCGATCCCCGCCAAGCAGCAAGGCAACGGCGATAGACACGGCAAGCGGCAAAGTCCACGTGCTATCGCCGAGCGGAATGACATGTGCCCACAGCGTCATGACCGGGCGCCCGCATCAACACGTGCCCGCCGGTCCGGACAAGCCGCGCGCGTCCTTCCCGCCTTCGTGTGCCCCCTGTCAACCACGCGTAGCCCGCTCCACCACCGCGCGAGCCGCCTGTGCGGTCCGCGCAATCTCTGCCTCGGTCAAGGTCGGATGCACCAGGAACAGCAGGCTGGTCTCGCCCAGTTCCTTCGCCACTGGCAAACGCTCGGCCGGACGCCATCCCGTACCATCGAACGCCTTTTCCAGATAAACCTCGGAGCAGGAACCCGAATAGCACGGCACCCCCGCTGCGTTGATCTCCGCCATGATCCGGTCCCGATCCCAGCCTTCGGCCAATGACTTGGGTTGCACGAACGCATAGAACTTGTACCAGGCATGCTCCACGCCTGCCGGCGGCAGGGGTACCCTCAGCGCCTTGCACGGCTTCAGTGCCTCGGCCAGCGTCATGGCGTTCGCCGTACGCCGTGCGGTCCAGTCCGCCATGCGCCTCACCTGGATACGGCCGATTGCCGCCTGGATCTCCAGCATGCGCCAGTTGGTGCCAAAGGACTCATGCAACCAGCGGAAGCCCGGCGGATGCTCCCGCTCGTAGACCGCCTCGTAGCTCTTGCCATGGTCCTTGTAAGCCCACATGCGCGCCCACAGATCACGGTCGTTCGTCGTCACCATGCCGCCTTCGCCGCCAGTCGTCATGATCTTGTCCTGGCAGAAAGACCAGGCGCCGACATGACCGATTGAGCCTACAGCCCGCCCTTTGTAGAACGCACCATGCGCCTGGGCACAATCTTCGATCACCGCAAGACCATGCTCCTTGGCCAGCGCCATGATGGGATCCATATCGCAGGGCCAGCCCGCGAGATGCACGCAGAGGATGGCCTTGGTACGTGGGCTCAGCACCGCCCGCACAGTCTCGGCGGTAATGTTCTGGTCATCGCGATCCACGTCGGCGAAGACTGGCGTGGCACCAGCCAGTACGATACTGGATACGGAAGCCAGGAAGGTACGGGAGGTGACTATCACCTCGTCGCCAGCGCCAATGTCCAGCGCCTTCAGGGCCACGTCCAGAGCCAGGGTACCGTTGGCCAGTGCGACGGCGTGTTCCACGCCTACCCAGGCGGCGAATTCGCGTTCGAATTCACGGCCTTCGGTGCCGGTCCAGTAATTGACTTTGTTGGACGCCAGCACGGCTTGCACGCTCGCCATCTCCTCGGGCGAAAAACTCGGCCAAGGTGAAAATCCGGTATTCAGCATTTCGCTTCCCTCTCACTTGACCATCGGGCGCGCGGGATTACCCACTACCGTCGTGCCAGCGGGCACATCACGCGTTACCACGGCGCCCATGCCAACCACCGCGCCACGGCCAATAACCAGCGGCTTGCCTGGCTTGCCCTGCTTGAGTACCGCGCCGGTTCCGATATAGGCGTGGTCTTCAATCAACACGTTGCCATTGCACTTGACTCCCGGAGCGAAGGTCACGTAATCCCCGATGACGCAATCGTGGGCAACGTAGGCATAGAGATTGGCGTGAAATTGCTTGCCAATCCGGATGTTGCTCGTCAGGGTCACGAACGGACAAATCACCGCGCCGGCGCCGATGCTGACGTCATCCAGCATCACCGCGTTGGATGCAAGTATGTCGATGCAACCAACGCCATCCTGCTCCGCACGCAATGCCAGCCGTTCTCGTACCTGGCTGTCAGCGATCGCGAAGCCAAGCTGTTTTTTGGCCGCGGGTACCTCCAGGAACTGCGCATACGACAGCACCCGATGGCCATTGCTTAGCGGCGCATTCTCTCCGTCGTCCACGAACACCAGCTCAAACGGTCCGGTTCCGGCAGCCGTCAATTGCCCGCGCGCCAGGGGCATGACTTCGCGCCCGAATCCGCTTGCGCCATAGATTCCAATCAACCTCATCGCTTACTCCTTTTGTTCATTGGCCGGGACACCGGTGAACCGCGTCATGGTGGCTTCGCCGGTTGCGCTGATCCCGTCGCGCACCAGCACCTTCTTTACCGTCAAGGCCAGGATTTTCAGATCCAGCCAAAACGTACGATGGTCTACATACCAGGTATCCAAAACGAATTTCTGCTCCCAGGACAGCGCATTCCGGCCGTTGATCTGCGCCCAGCCCGTAATACCGGGACGAACCTCGTGGCGGCGCGCTTGCTCTGGCGTGTACAGAGGCAAGTAGTCCATGAGTAGCGGGCGCGGACCTACCAGACTCATATCACCCTTGAGTACGTTCCACAGTTCGGGGAGCTCGTCCAGACTAGTGGCGCGAAGGAAACGGCCAAAAGGCGTCAAACGCTCCGCATCCGAGAGCAACTGCCCGCCTGGCCCGCGCGCATCCGTCATGGTGCGGAACTTGACCATCTGAAATGACTTACCGTGCAAGCCGGGCCGCGTCTGTCGAAAGAACACAGGGCTGCCGAGCTTCCGTCTCACCTGCCATATCAGGAACAAAAGCGGAACCCCGAGCACCAGCAAAGCCGCCGCGGCTAAAACGATGTCAAAAAGTCGTTTCATCTTGAAGGAGTATTTAACGTCAACCGCCGGAAAATGGCACCGAACCTGGCAGCACCTACGGCCAGCGCTAGGTGGTCCTGGTAAAAGCGCTTCGCCCCATTCCCCATCCTCTGCAACTCCTCGGCCGACAGCGCGGCCAGAGATTCGGCTGCGATCGACAGCGTCTCCGGGTTCTCGGATTCGGTAGCCATTCCCGCCCCCGATCGCGCGACCAGATCGCCCGCATCTCCATCCACCGCCATCAGGAGCGGTTTCCCCGCAGTCATGTACGCCTGCGTCTTCGAGGGGATGGTTATCCGGAACAGCGGATCCTTGCGAAGATGTACAAGGAGGGCGTCCGCTGCGTTCAGCACGGTTCCCACCTCGGCCATCGGCACCGGCGGCAAGAAAACGACATTCCCCAACTGCAACTCGGCAGCCCGTGCMTTCAGCCGGTCAACCTCAACCCCGCCACCAAGCATGACGAAACACACGCGCGAGTCCCTTGCCTGCAGCAGCGCTGCGGCATCCAGCACCGAGTCAAGCGCCTGAGCCTTACCCATGTTGCCGGCAAAGAGGATTCGGAACCTCTCCCCTCCGGGAAATTCATTCGGCAGTCTGCCGCTTGGTGCAGCCAATGCGGCCTCGTCGGCCCAGTTGTAGATCACGTCGATCTTTGCGGCAGGCACGCTGCGCTGCACGAGAAGGCCATGAATAAGCCGTATATAAGAGACGACGCAGCAAAACTCACGTAGTTCAACACCCGCTTGATTGCGGACTGATCGTGGTTGGGATACAGGGGGACGCGCGTCACCTGCACGCCGTCGATCACTTCACGCTGCAGTAGCCTGATTCGATAGCCTGGGTACACCTTTCCGCTGGGGTAGTTCGGAAAACCCGTCAGTACCTCCACTTCAAAGCCCTGACGCACCAGCTCACGCGCAAATACCATGCCCTTGAAAGTCGGCTCAGGGTCGAACCACTGCGTCAGCAACAGAATCCGAGTGACCATGCGTCAGTACTTCTTCCACACTACGCGGTTCACGTAGTCGGTATAGCTGTGCAGGATGCGAAGTACTTTGTCCGAAACATTCGGCATGCTGTAGTCCGCCACCTGACGCAGAAGCCGGCCTTCGCCACGAGGCTGGTCCGCCAGGATCGCAATGCCTTGCATGACACGCTCAACCTCGAGGCCGACCATCATCACGGCCGCCTCCTCCATGCCCTCCGGCCGCTCATGCGCCTCGCGCAGATTCAGTGCCGGGAAGTTCAGGATGGAAGACTCCTCGTTGATAGTCCCGCTATCGGACAGTACCGCCTTGGCGGCAACCTGCAACCTGTTGTAATCCGTAAAGCCGAGCGGTTTCAGCAATTGCACATTGGAATGAAACTTCGCACCAATGGCATCCACACGCTTCTGCGTGCGGGGGTGAGTCGACACAATAACCGGCAGACCATAGTCCTCCGCCACGGTGTTCAAGACATTGACCAATTTCCCGAAATTCGAATCGGACTCAATGTTCTCTTCGCGATGCGCGCTCACGACAAAAAAGCGTCCATCCGCCAACTCCAGCCGGTTCAGCACATCGGAGCGCTCGATGCCCGGCCAGTAGTGCGTCAATACCTCGGACATCGGGCTGCCCGTCTTGATTACCATATCCGGCGGCAAGCCTTCACGCAGCAGATACTCGCGGGCAATGGAACTGTACGTAAGATTGATGTCCGCCGTATGATCGACGATCCGGCGATTGATTTCCTCCGGCACGCGCTGATCGAAGCATCGATTCCCCGCCTCCATGTGGAACACCGGGACCTTGCGTCGCTTCGCCGGCAAAACAGCCATGCAACTATTGGTGTCGCCGAGAACCAGCACCGCATCCGGCTTCTCTGCCGCCAGCACGGCATCGACGGCAATGATGATGTTTCCGATAGTCTCTGCCGCGGAACCTCCTGCGGCATCAAGAAAATGGTCCGGCTTGCGAATACCCAGATCATCAAAAAAGATCTGGTTCAGTTCGTAGTCGTAGTTTTGACCGGTATGCACCAACACATGGTCGCAGTACTCATCCAGTCGCGCCAGAACGCGCGAGAGGCGAATGATTTCCGGCCGTGTCCCGACCACAGTCATGACTTTTAGCTTATGCATAGGGCTTGTGCTTACAACGGACACGCAAAGGTGTCGGGCCGGGCGCGATCGAACACCTCGTTCGCCCAGAGCATGACGATCATCTCGTCGGAACCGATATTGGTGATATCGTGCGTCCAGCCCGGCACGGTCTCCACAATCTCAGGGTTCTCGCCGGATGTGACCAGTTCATGTGCCTGGCCGGTCTGCATATGGCGAAACTTGAACCGCGCCTGGCCCTTGATCACCAGGAATTTCTCGGTCTTGCTGTGGTGATAGTGACCGCCCCGCGTGATCCCGGGATGCGCCGTGAAGAAGGAAAACTGGCCGGCGTCCGGCGTCTTCAGCATTTCCACGAACACGCCGCGCGGATCGCCATATTGCGGGACCGGGTACGCGAATGAATCCACCGGCAGATAGCTGACGTAGGTAGCGTATAGCGCCCGCACCAGTCCAGTTCCTACGCGCTCGGTCAGCAGCGTTGCACGGCTATCCTTGAAGGCCTGGATCTGAGCTGCCAGTTCACCCACCGTGGTGGTGTACTGTGGAGCCAGTGTCGCAAAGCCATCTCCATCCACAACGGGGTCCGAGCCATCCATCAACTGCACAAAACGCTCAATCACGTCGTCTACGTATACCAGGGTCACGGTCGCGGCAGGATCGTTGACCTGGATCGGAAGATCACGCGCGATGTTGTGGCAGAAGGTCGCTACAGCTGAGTTGTAGTTTGGTTTGCACCATTTACCGAAGACATTGGGTAGCCGAAAGACATACACCGCGACTTGGTGACTGCTGGCGAGCTGCCACAACGCCTCTTCGGCCAGGGTAAGTCAGTCAAGTCGTCGGCGCGCGTAAAAGCTGTGACATGCACGTCATTACGCTCGCCAAGGTGCAGCCGCAAGTTCTTTCCCACAAAGCCATCGGCTCCGGTAATCAGCACTTTCATAGCGTCAATCCTCCGCCACAGCGTGCTCTCCACGCGATATGCGCTGCATGAAGTCAAGTTTGAGCAACAATGCCTTCATCTCCTCGACATCCAGGCGGGTTGTATTGTGCGAGTTGTAGTCTTCGCCATGAGTACTCCTGGTAATGCGCCGCTCACCTTCCTCTACGAACTTGGCGTAGTTCAAATCACGTCCATCAGGGGGGACCCGAAAGTACTCTCCCCTATCTTCCGCACAGGCCATCTCCTCGCGACTTAGCAGCGCCTCATACAGCTTCTCGCCATGACGCGTACCGATCTCCCGTACCTCATGATCGGGCTTTCTCATCAAGCCGAGTATGGCCTGAGCGAGCACTTGTACAGTAGCCGCCGGTGCCTTCTGCACGAAGATATCGCCATTGCTTCCGTGCTCGAACGCGTACAGTACAAGTTCCACTGCATCGCCAAGCGTCATCATGAAGCGAGTCATGCCGGGATCGGTCACTGTGATGGGTTGACCCGCCAATACCTGTGCTACAAAAAGCGGAATTACCGACCCGCGCGACGCCATAACGTTGCCGTAGCGCGTACCACAGATTACGGTACCCGTTCCCTCCAGGTTTCGACTAGCGGCGACCATGACCTTCTCCATCATTGCCTTGCTAATACCCATCGCGTTGATGGGGTATACGGCCTTATCGGTGCTAAGGCAGACCACCCGCTTTACCCCCGCACTAACTGCTGCCTCAAGCACGTTCTCTGTGCCTAACACATTGGTACCCAAGGCCTGCATGGGGTGAAACTCACAAGACGGTACCTGTTTCAACGCAGCAGCATGAAAGACGTAGTCCACCCCGCGCATGGCAGCTGTAACGCTGCGCATATCGCGTACATCACCAATATAGAACTTAAGCTTCGGATGGCTGTAGCGCTTCCGCATGTCATCTTGCTTCTTCTCGTCCCGGCTAAATATCCTAATTTCTGACAAATTAGAGTCCAATACACGCTTTAGTACCGCGTTTCCGAACGATCCCGTTCCACCCGTTATAAGAAGCGTCTCATTATCGAACATTTTAAAATTAACTCCCACCAGCAATTCGAACAAAAAAACTCAGCCTGGATTCAACCCGAACAAATATTCTTTCCCACAACCATCGAATACCAGCGCCCCCCCCAACCATCAATCGAAAATATCTCTGAAACTCAGCCAAAACAGATACTCGATTCAACCACCCTATTAAATAGCTGTATATTTGCGGCTCTAACCTCACCACTAGCGCCCACTTCTTCAGCATAAATTTTCGCGCGAGCTCTCGCCGAATCCAATTCCACCGAGCTCCAGGTGCTCAGCGCTTCGATCGCATTGGCAAACGAGCCCGGGTCAGAAAGTGGAAACTCCCAACCAACACCACGCTCATCAAGCTGGCGCCACGGTGTTTCATTGCTAATCAGAACAGGAGTCCCAACCCGCAAGGCCTCAAAAATTACGTGACCAAAATTTTCCCCACGAGTTGGCAGGAAGAACAGATCGTATTGAGCCAGTGTCCGTGCAACGTCCCTGTGCTCCACACTTCCGTGCACCGTGACCGCGATATTCCTTGGCAATTCATCAATTAATCTTTGACATTCAAGCCAATACGAGGCTTCCTCTTGGGGGCCATATATGTCAAATACTACCGACACTCCCACTCGAGAGAGGACTCTCAACGCATAGTCCAGATTCTTCATTGGCACAATGCGAGAAAGAAAACAAATCCGCAACTCCCTCTCCCCTCCGTGTTGACTCAAATTTTGAGAGCGCTGGCTCTCCAACGGTTCCAGAGCCATCGGCAACAGGTC
>NZ_JBFTNE010000078.1:0-33853 GCF_056397325.1 Cupriavidus sp. 05N39 | reverse complement strand
GCCATGCTCTGCGCCGTCCGGCCTGCGGGCCGGACGGGTTCTCCCGCCATGGTGCCAGTCACCATGGCGGGACTTTTTTGCAACGCCAGGGCGTCGCCTTGCTTCAGCCGCTGTTGCGCAGGCCCGCGGCCACGCCGTTGATGGTCAGGTGGATGCCGCGCCGCACGCGGATGTCGTCGCCATCCTTGCCCGAGCGGTAGCGCTTGAGCAATTCCACCTGCAAGTGGTTGAGCGGGTCCAGGTAGGCGAAGCGGTTCTTGATCGAGCGGGCCAGCAGCGGGTTGTCGGCCAGGCGCTCATGACGGCCGGTGATCAGCGCCAGCATCTCGCAGGTCAGGTGCCACTCGGCGCTGATGCGCGCGAACACGCTCTTGCGCAGCGCGGGATCCTCGCAAAGCTGCGCGTAGCGCGAGGCCACGGCCAGGTCGGTCTTGGCCAGCACCATGTCCATATTGGACAGCAGCGTGGAGAAGAACGGCCAGCTCTTGACCATGCGGCGCAGCGTGGCGACGGCCGCCTTGTGCGCCTTCTCGTCCGGCGCCTCGTCCAGCAGCGCCTTGACCGCGCTGCCGAAACCGTACCAGCCCGGCAGCAGCAGGCGGCACTGGCCCCAGGAAAAGCCCCAGGGAATCGCGCGCAGGTCTTCGATGCGGCGCTGCTTCTTGTCCATCAGCTTGCGCGAAGCCGGACGCGAACCCAGGTTCAGGTCGGCGATCTCGGTGATCGGCGTGGTGGCGAAGAAGTAGTCCTTGAAGCCCGGGGTCTCGTAGACGAGGGCGCGATAGGAGCTGAAAGCGCGATCGGAGAGCTGTTGCATCACCGCTTCGAACGTGACGAGGTCCTTGGGCGCGTTCTGCGTCGGCAGCAGGGAGGCTTCCAGCGTGGCGGCGATCACCGTTTCCAGGTTGCGCCGGCCGATCTCGGCGTTGGCGAACTTGCTGTTGATGATCTCGCCCTGCTCGGTCAGGCGGATCTGCCCGTTGACCGTGCCAGGCGGCTGCGACAGGATGGCCTGGTAGGTCGGGCCACCGCCACGGCCGACGGTGCCGCCGCGGCCGTGGAACAGGCGCAGCTTGACGCGCCGCGCCTCGAACACCTGCACCAGCGCCAGCTCGGCCTTGTACAGCTCCCAGTTGGAGGTGAGGAAGCCGCCGTCCTTGTTGGAGTCGGAGTAGCCCAGCATCACTTCCTGCTCGCCGCCGTGATGGGCGATCACCGAGGCGAAGCCCGGCAACTCCAGCAGCGACTGCATGATGCCGGCGGCGTTGCGCAGATCCTCGATGGTCTCGAACAGCGGGATCACCATCAGTTCCGGGCGTGCCGGGTCGGTCTTGCTGCCCAGCGTGCCGCGCAGCATGCCGGCTTCCTTCTGCAGCAGCATCACTTCGACCAGGTCCGACAGCGTCTCGGTGTGCGAGATGATGTAGTTGCGGGCCACGCGCGCGCCGTAGCGGGCGCGTAGCTCGCGGGCCATGTTCAGGATGGCCAGCTCGCTGCGGGTCTGCTCGGAATAGGTATGCCAGGGCAGGGTCAGCAGGCGCGGCTGGCGCAGCTCGGCCAGCAGCAGCTCCAGCTTGCGCGCTTCCGTCAGGGCGGCATAGTTGGCCTCCACACCAGCGGCGGCGAACAGTTCCGTGATCACGGCCTCGTGCACGTCGGACACCTGGCGCATGTCGATCGACGCCAGGTGGAAGCCGAACACGGCGATGGCCTTGGCCAGCGCGTCGATGCGGGTGCGTGCCAGCGCCTCGCCGTGGTGGGCGCGCAGCGAGTCGATCACGACCTGCACGTCGGCGCCGAAGGACTGCGCGTCGGCATAGGGCGCGGCGTCGGCCACCGGGTGGCGCGGCGCGGCCTGCCCGGTGACGGCCAGGCAGGTTGCCGCCAGGCGCGCATAGATGCCGATCAGGGCGCGGCGGTACGGCTCGTCGGCGCGGTGCTCGGAATGGTCGGGCGAGGCTTCGGCCAGCGCCAGCAGTGCCGGGCTCGCTTCCACCATCAGGCTCGACATCGACAGCTCCGCGCCCAGCACGTGGACTTCGTCCAGGTACCACTCCAGGATCAGCGCGGACTGCTTGCTGGCAGCCTGCTCCAGCGTGTCGGCGGTGACGTTGGGGTTGCCGTCGCGGTCGCCGCCGATCCACGAGCCCATCTGGAAGAAGGGCGCGAGCTGGGTCGAGGCGGCCGGCGCGGCCTTGTTCTTGCGCGTGGCGGGGAACACCGCGGCGATGTCCTCTTCCAGTTCGCTCATCAGCTGCGGGATGCCGCGCAGGAAACAGGTACGGTAGTAGGACAGTGCGTTCTCGATCTCGTCAACCACCATCAGCCGCGTATTGCGCAGCATGCGGGTCTGCCACAGCGTGGTGACGCGGGCGCGCAGCAGTGCGGTGTTGTGGTCGCGCTCGCGCGCGGTCATCGGCAGATCGCGCTCGGCCAGCAGGCGGGCGATCTCGCGCTCGGCGTCGAGAATACTCTTGCGCTGGACTTCGGTCGGGTGGGCGGTCAGCACCGGCACGATCAGCGCTTCGTCGAAGAACTTGCGCAGCGTCTTGCCGGTCACGCCGGCCGCGTCGATGGCCTGCAGCGCGTGCGCCAGGCTGCCCGGCTGCGGCGGCGAGCCGGCCAGTGCGTGCACGCGCCGGCGGCGGTTGTGGTGCTGGTCCTCGGCGATATTGGCCAGGTGCGAGAAATAGCTGAAGGCACGCACCACCGAGTTGGTCTGGTCGCGCGACAGGCGCTTGAGCAGCCGGTCCAGCTCGGCGCCGGCGGCGCGGTCGTTCTCGCGGCGAAAGCGCACGGCGGTCTGGCGGATGGTCTCGACCACCTCGAAGGCGGCGTCGCCTTCCTGCTCGCGCAGGCACTCACCCAGCAAGCGGCCCAGGAAGCGGATGTCCTCGCGCAGGGGGACGTCCTTGTCACTGGCGCGCCGCGCCGGGGCGCTTGCCGCAGGCTTCGCGACGGCGGTGCGCTTGCGGCCGGCGGTCTTGGCAGATGGAGTGGCTGGGGTACTTGCGGGAACCAAAGCGGAAGCTACTACGGTATCGGGGGCGTCTGCCCGGCTGGCGGTTGGCTTACGCCGGCCGGCGGGGCGCGCAGCTTGCTGCGTCATGCAATCTCCTGTCATCTCTTATTTAATGTCTGCTGTCTATTGGCCCGGAGCCGCTTGGGGTGCGTGCTAACATTCGCGGATGCAAGCATCCGTTCCCCCGTCTTCCTCCAGCGCCGCACCGCGCAAGCTAGTCATCGCCTCCCGCGAAAGCCGTCTGGCTATGTGGCAGGCCGAGCATGTGCGTGCTGCGTTGCAACAATACTATCCCGCGTGCGATGTGTCCATTCTCGGAATGACTACGCGCGGAGATCAGATTCTAGACCGTACCTTGTCCAAAGTCGGCGGCAAGGGCCTGTTCGTAAAGGAACTCGAGATCGCGATGGCCGAAGGCCGCGCCGACCTCGCCGTGCACTCCCTGAAAGATGTGCCGATGGAGTTACCTGAAGGCTTTGCCCTGGCCGCCATCATGGAACGCGAGGATCCGCGCGACGCGCTGGTTTCGGCCCGCTTCGGCTCGCTCGAAGCCATGCCAGCGGGTACCGTGGTCGGCACTTCCAGCCTGCGCCGCGAGGCCGCGCTGCGCACCCGCTACCCGCATCTTGTGATCCAGCCGCTGCGTGGCAATCTCGACACCCGGCTCGGCAAGCTCGATCGCGGCGATTATGGGGCCATCATCCTGGCCGCCGCCGGCCTCAAGCGCCTGGGCCTGGGCGATCGCATCCGCGCCGTGCTCGATCCCGTCAGTTCGCTGCCGGCCGCCGGGCAGGGGGCGCTTGGCATCGAGATTCCGGCCGGGCGTCCCGAGCTGGCCGCCTGGCTGGCGCCGCTCAACCATGCGCCCAGCGCGCTGGCCGTTACCGCCGAGCGCGCCGTGTCGCGCATGCTGGGCGGTTCCTGCCAGGTGCCGTTGGCAGCCCACGCAAGCTGGGATGGCGCAACGCTGAAGATCGAGGCCTTCGTGGCGTTGCCCGACGGCAGCCGCTGCGTGCGGGCCCGGTCCGAAGCGGTGGTCGAGGGTGCCGATGCACCCCACCAGGCGGAAGCGCTCGGCAAGGCCGTCGCCCAGGATCTGCTGGGACAAGGCGCAGCCGAGATCCTGGCGACGCTGGCGGATCCCGCCTCCCATCAAGCTCCTCCTGCC
The DNA here is from genome assembly GCF_056397325.1 of Cupriavidus sp. 05N39. Classification (NCBI taxonomy): domain Bacteria; kingdom Pseudomonadati; phylum Pseudomonadota; class Betaproteobacteria; order Burkholderiales; family Burkholderiaceae; genus Cupriavidus; species Cupriavidus sp. 05N39. The sequence goes on along the minus strand of NZ_JBFTNE010000078.1, from coordinate 29,663 downwards.
TGAGACCGGCCCATGCCCCGCCCGACTGTCGTTGTAACACGACCCGCCGGGCAGTCCCGGCAACTCACCGAGGCCTTGTCGGCCGCGGGCCTGGACGTGCTTGGCTTTCCCCTGCTGGCGATCGGCCCCGCGGCCGACGATGCACCCTTGCGCGCGGCGCTGGCGCAACTGGCGGACTTTGCGCTGGTGGTCTTCGTCAGCCCCAATGCTGTGGCTTTCGCGCTCGACGCGCTGGCCCAGATTCAGGACAAGCCCGTACCGCAATGGCCTGAATCCGTGCCGGTGGCCGTGGTCGGCCCAGCCAGCGTGGCCGCACTGGCCGAGCGTGGCATTGCCGCGCCTGCCTGCCGGGTGATCGCGCCCGCCGGCTGCACGACCGGCCATGAGGCCGACAACGGTGATGCCGCCAATGGTGGCGAAGGCGCCGAAGCCCGCTTCGATTCCGAGGCGCTGTGGCAGCAACTCGAGGCCCAGCTTGACGCCGGCGCCCTGCAAGGGCGCCAGGTCTTGATCATCCGTGGCAACGGGGGACGCGACTGGCTGGCCGAACGCCTGCGCGGCGCGGGCGCCGAGGTGCGCGCGGTCGAGGCCTACCAGCGCTCCGTCCCCACGCCCGGCAGCATGCAATGGCAGGCCGTGCGCGACGGCCTCAAGCCGGGCGCGCCGCCGCAGGCGTGGCTGCTGACCAGTTCCGAGGCGGTGCGCAATCTCGATGAAATGGCGCGCCAGGCACTGAGCCCGCAAGAACTGGCTTGCCTGCGCCAGGTGCAGTGCATCGCGCCCCATGCGAGAATCGCCGAACAGGCCCAGGCCCTGGGGTTCTCGCACCTGCTGCGCGCGGCGCCGGGGGACGATGGTCTGCTGGCGGCTTGCCGCCAGTGGGCGCAGGCGCATGCCGGTCCGCCGGAGCCGATGCCCGCGCCACCGGTCGCCCCGGCGCCAGTCCCGGCCGTGGCACCGCCGCCGGTGCTTGCGCCGGACCCGCAAATCAATCCACCGCCCGCAACGTCAACGAAGGTCGATCGCGTGACGCAAGACAATACCGCTCCTCCCGCCTCCAGTCCGCCCCCCGCGGCTGGCGCCCCGCTGCCCGTCCGCGGCACGCCTCGCATCAACCCGTGGTGGGTGCTGCTGCTCCTGTTGATCCTCGCCATTGGTGGCGGGTTCTGGTGGTTGCAGCAGCGCGTCGACCACCTGACCCAGGAGTTGGCGCGGCGCCAGCAGAGCAACGATGCGCTGGTGCAGGAAACCCGCGTGCTGTCGCGCAATGCGCAGGAAACCGTGAAGGAGTTGCAGGCCAAGGTTGGCGCGCTGGACGGGCAGGTGGGCGAGGCGCGCGACAAGCAAGCCGCGCTGGAGCAGGTCTACCAGGACCTGATGCGCAACCGTGACGATTGGGAGATCGCGGAGATCCAGCAACTGCTGACCAACGCGGGCCAGCAACTGCAGCTGACAGGCAATGTGCAGGTCGCGCTGGCGGCGCTGCAAAGCGCCGATACGCGCCTGGCGCGCACTGACAAGCCGCAATACAATCTGCTGCGCCGGGCCATCGCACGCGATGTGGCGCGCATGAAAGCCGTGCCGGATACCGACCTGACCGGCGCCGCCATCAAGCTCGACGAAGCCATCAACCAGATCGACACGCTGCCACTGCTGTCGAGCGAGCGCATGCTCGAGCGCAGCGAAGCCGATGCGCGCAAATCGGACGCAAAGGCGGAGGTGGCCGAAAAAGCGGAAAAAGCCGATAAGGCCGATACGGCCGCAAAGCCGGCCACCGGCAAGGGCGCCAGGAATGCCACCAAGGCCGAGCCGGCACCGGCCGGCAACACGGTCGGCAAATGGTTTGGCGGCCTGTGGGCCAGCGTGCGCGACGAGTTGATGCAGGTTATCCGCATCCGGCGCGTGGACGATGCCCAGGCCTTGCTGCTGACCGGCGACCAGGGCTGGTTCCTGCGCGAGAACGTCAAGCTGCGCCTGCTCAATGCGAGGCTGGCGCTGCTGTCGCGCAACGAACCGGTGTTCCGCAATGACCTGGCGGCCGCGCAAGCCATGCTGGGGCGCTATTTCGACACCAAGTCGCGCCGCGTTCAGGCCGCGCTGACCCTGCTCAAGCAGGCCCAGGCTGGTGCCGTCACGGTGCAGTTGCCGACCATGGCGGAAAGCCTCGGCGCGCTGCAGGCGCTCAAGAAGGAGTAGCGCATGCGGCTTCTTTTCTGGGTGGCTATCCTGTTTGGCGGCGCGGTCGGGCTGGCGCTGTTCACGCAATTCAACCAAAGCAACGTGGTCCTGTTCTACCCGCCTTACCGGGTCGAACTCTCGCTGAACCTGGCACTGGCGCTGCTGCTGCTGACGTTCTTCGTGGTCTGGACCATCCTCACTACCGTGCGGCACCTGTCCGAGATGCCGGCGCGCGCCGCCGCGTATCGCGAGCGCAGCCGCATGAACCGGGCGCAGGCCGCCTTGCGCGAGGCGATCGAGAACCTCTTCGCCGGCCGTTTCGCCCGCGCCGAACGCACCGCGCGTGAAGCCCAGGCCTGGCCCGAGCAGGCCCAGACCGCGGCGCTGATCGGCGCGCGCGCGGCACACCGCATGCAGGAAACCGAGCGGCGCGATGCCTGGATGGCGCAGGTGACCGATCCCGAGCGCGAACAGGCGCGGCTGGTGTCGATGGCCGAGTTGCTGGTCGACGCGCGCGATGCCGACGGCGCGCTGGAAACCATCGCCCAACTGCAGGCGCAGGGCGCGCGCCAGATCCACGTGCAGCGTATCGCGCTGCGGGCTCACCAGCACCTGAAGAACTGGACCGAAGTCCTGCGCCTGGCGCGCTCGCTGGAAAAGCGCAATGCGCTGCATCCGGTGCTGGCGCTGCGTCTCAAGCAGATGGCCTGCGAAGCCCTGTTGGAAGAGCGCCGCCACGACGGCGACGCGCTGCATGATTTCTGGCGCTCGTTATCGACCGACGAACGGCGTGCGGCCCGCATCGCCGAACCCGCGGCGCGCTATTTCGCTGCGCTGGGCCGGCAGGATGAGGCGCGCAAGATTGTGGAGGATGCGCTCAAGGCCAACTGGGATAGCCGGCTGGTATTGCGCTACGCGGAGTGCGCCGAGCCGGGACGTGCGCTGCCGCAGATCCAGCAGGCGGAGAAATGGCTGGCGCAGCATCCGGTCGATGCGGACCTTTACTTCACGCTGGGTGTGCTTTGCCTTGGAGAGAAGCTGTGGGGCAAGGCGCAGTCGAGTTTTGAGCGGGCGTTGCGCTATGCGGATGTGGATTCGCAGCGACGGCTGCGGGTCCGGGCGCATCTGGCGCTGGCCAAGATGTTTGAGGAAACCGAGCGGCCCGACGAGGCGCAGAAGCACTATCGGGAGAGTGCGATWCTGGCGGCGTGAGGGTTGGGTTGGGGGTGTTCCTCCCCTCTCCCTGAGGGGAGAGGGAGAGACCGCCGTCGTCATGGCAGATGGTTTTGGCCCAGCCAGTCGGCTTCGTTCCGCGTCGCGGGTTTTTCAGGCCGTCCCAATCCTGGCCTTTTCCTTCACCACCGCATACCGCGCCAATGTCTCCTTCCGGGCAACGTCATGCTGGACGATGGGCCGCGGGTAGTGTTCCCCGAGCCTGACACCGGCCGCCAGCAGCACGTCCTCCGAAGCCGTCCACGGCGCATGTATGTACTTGTCCGGCAATCGCGCCAGTTGCGGCAGGTACTTCCGGATAAACCGTCCCTGCGGATCGAACTTTTCCGATTGCGTGGTCGGGTTGAAGATCCGGAAGTAGGGCTGGGCATCGCAGCCCGTGGACGCGGCCCATTGCCAGCCGCCGTTGTTCGCCGAGAAATCGAAGTCGTTCAGCTGGTCGGCAAAGTACTGCTCCCCTCGCCGCCAGTCCACACCCAGATCCTTGACCAGGAAACTCGCCGCCACCATCCGCAGCCGGTTGTGCATGTAACCGCTTTGCCGGATCTGCAGCATGGCCGCATCCACCAGCGGATAGCCGGTCCGCGCGTCGCACCAGGCCTGGAAATAGCGCTCGCCGGTCTCGCCGCCGAGCCAGCGGATGGCGTCATAGGCTGCGTGGAAGGCATGGCCCGCGGCAACGCGCGGATGGTGGTGCAGGATCATGAAATAAAAATCCCGCCAGATCAGTTCCGATAGCCAGGTAGCGGCGCCCGCGCTTTCCGCGCCGCCGCGCAGCGTGGCAGCGTGGGCGGCGCGGGCCAGCGTCCGGATCGACAGGGTGCCAAAGCGCAGGTGGACCGACAGGTAGCTCGGGCCGCGCAGGGCGGGGAAGTCGCGCCGGCGCGCGTAGTCGCCCATGCGGCCGCAGAACTCGTCGAATAGCGCGTGGGCGCCGGCGCTGCCGGCGGGCATGGCGATCTCGGCGAGGTTGGAGGGAGCGAATCCCAGAGACGCCAGTGCAGGCAGCGGCCGCGCATACGGCCGGGGTACGGGAGCCAGCGTTTTCAGATATGGCTCGACCGGATAGGGCTTGAGGTCGAACGGCAGCAGCGCCTTGAGCCAGGCGTTCTTATAGGGCGTGAATACCGAGAACGGCTTGCCCTGGCCGGTCAGGATCTCATCCCGCTCGAAGATCACCTGGTCCTTGAAGGTGAAGAAGGCGCAGGACTGGTCCGCGAGCGTTTGCCGCACCTCGGCATCGCGGGCCTGCGCGGCGGGTTCGTAGTCGTGGTTGGCGAACACGGCTTCGGCGCCCAGTTCGGCCGCCAGCGCGGGAACGGCCTTGCGCGCGTGGTCGTGCAGCACGATCAGGCCGCCGCCGGCGGCGCGCAGGGTGGCATGGAGGGGTGCCAGCGAGGCGAGGATGAATGCCACCCGGCGGTCGGCGGCCAGGCCGCGTGCCAGCAGCGGATCCAGGATCTCGCGGTCGAATACGAACACGCACCATACCTGGCGGCAGTGCTTGAGGGCATAATGCAGCGCCGCGTGATCGTCGGCGCGCAGGTCGCGCCGGAACCAGGCCAGCCCGCGCGCGAACCGCCGGTCGATCCGGTAGGGCTGGCGCATATCGGCGGTGGGCGAGGGCAAGATCGGACGCTCCGGAAACGGGTGGAAGAAGCCTGTTACCCTACCATACCGGCAGGGGTGCGCCGCACCGCGGACAGCCCCCCGGCAAACCGGGCAGAGGCGCCGTTCCGGCGGCGCCGCACCAGTAATCCAGAATTCAGATATCAAGAAGCAAGCCATGGCCATGACACTCGACCGCATCCTTCAATCCCAGGGCTTCGGGACCCGCCGCTATTGCGGCGACCTGATCGGCGCCGGCCTGGTGGAGGTCGACGGCGTCCTGTGCGAGGATCCGGCCGCAAAGTTCGAAGTCGACGGACTGCGCCTGACCGTGGACGGCGAGGAGTGGATCGGCCACACCAAGGCCTATCTGCTGCTGAACAAGCCGGTGGGCTACGAATGCTCGCAACGGCCGCGCCACCATCCCAGCGTGTATAACCTGCTGCCGGTGCCGTTGCGCCAGCGCGAGGTGCAGGCGGTGGGGCGGCTGGACCAGGACACCACCGGCCTGCTGCTGCTGTCGGACGACGGCCAGTTCATCCATGCCCAGACTTCGCCCAAGAAGAAGGTACCCAAGGTCTACGAAGTGACAACAGCCGAGCCGGTCACCCAGGCGCAGGTCGATGCCCTGCTGGCGGGCGTGAAGCTGGACGACGAACCCGTGTCGATCGCTGCCGCCGCCTGCGAGGCCACCAGCGAGCGCAGCCTGCGCCTCAGCCTGACCGAAGGCAAATACCATCAGGTCAAGCGGATGGTGGCCGCGGCCGGCAACCATGTGGAAGCCCTGCACCGCAGCGCCATCGGCGGGCTCGTGCTGGAGCCGACGCTGGCGCTGGGCGAGTGGCGCTGGCTCACGCAGGAAGACCTGGCCGCGCTCACGCGCAAGGAGTAGGGAACAGGGCCGGCAGGAAAGCGCACCGGGAAGCGTCGGGATGCTGCAATGCGGCATCCGCGAATCTTTTCCGGAAGGATGGCAACGATTTGATAAAATGCAGGGATGGCGACGCTGGAAGCCCCAATCAATCTCACCAATCAGTTCCTGATTGCCATGCCCGGCATGGCAGACCCGACTTTTTCGGGTTCCGTCGTCTACTTGTGCGAGCACAATGACCGCGGCGCGCTGGGCCTGGTGATCAATCGGCCTATCGATATCGATATGGCCACCTTGTTCGACAAGATCGACCTCAAGCTGGAGATCCAGCCGGTGGCGCAGCAGCCCGTCTACTTCGGCGGGCCGGTGCAGACCGAGCGGGGCTTCGTGCTGCACGATCCGGTCGGCATCTACGTCTCGTCCCTGGCCGTGCCGGGCGGACTGGAGATGACCACCTCAAAGGACGTGCTGGAGGCCGTGGCCAACGGCAGCGGCCCGCACCGCTTCCTGCTCACGCTCGGCTATGCCGGCTGGGGCGCGGGGCAGCTCGAGGAAGAACTCAGCCGCAACGGCTGGCTGACTGTCCAGGCCGATCCCGAAATCATCTTCAGCGTGCCGCCCGAGGAACGCTTTGCCGCCGCCATCCGCCTGCTGGGCATCGATTTCACCATGCTCTCGGGCGAGGCCGGGCATGCCTGAGGCGGGGGCGGCGCCAGCGCCGCGCCCGCTGCCCACCGACGGCACCGTCCTGGCATTCGATTACGGCGAAAAAAAGATCGGCGTCGCGCTTGGCAACTTTGTCACGCGCGAGGCCCGTGCGCTTGTCATCATCCCCAACATCACCGTGGAAGGCCGCTTCGAGGCCGTGACCGCGCTCGTCAAGGAATGGGCGCCGGTGCAACTGGTGGTGGGCATGCCGGTCAACCCGGACGGCACCGAGCAGCCATCGATGCGGCTCGCGCGCCGCTTTGGCAATCAGCTGCACGGCCGCTTCGGGCTGCCGGTGGAGTGGGTGGACGAGCGCTACACGTCGATCGCCGCCGAGATGGCCGGCGCCCGCAAGGGCGCGCTCGACGCCGAAGCCGCCAGCATCATCCTGCAACAGTACTTCGACCAGCATCCGCTATGACCCAGACTTCCTCTCCCGACGCCGAGGCGCTCTACCATGCGCTGCGTGACCAGGTGCAGGCCGCGCTGCCCGCCGCCGAACGCGCGCAATGGTCGGTAGCCGGCATCTACTCCGGCGGCGCCTGGATTGCCGAGCGGCTCGCCGCGGACCTGCAACTGGCGGCCCACGGCGTCATCAACGTCGCCTTCCACCGCGACGACTATGCCAAGAAGGGCCTGCATAGCCAGGCCCAGCCGACCACGCTGCCCTTCGACGTGCAGGACCGCAAGATCCTGCTGATCGACGATGTGCTGGCCACCGGCCGCACCATCCGCGCCGCCGTCAACGAATTGTTCGACTATGGCCGCCCCGCGCGCGTGGCGCTGGCGGTACTGGTCGATCGCGGCGGGCGCGAGCTGCCGGCGGCCGCCGATTTCGTCGCCGCGCACGTCGACCTGCCGCCCGGGACCACGCTGGTCCTGTCGCACGAGGGTACCGGCGCGGACATGCGCTTTGCCTTTGCCAACGAGGCCACCGGCAACTAAGCCTGCCCAGCCAGACACGCGCCCGGCGCCCCGGTAACGGGGCGCCAGAAACGCACGCTCCAGACCAGTCAATCGCCACCGCCCGGCCCTTTCTACCTGCCATGATCAAGACGTTCCGCAACCCGCAACTGACCAAGAACGGCGAGCTCAAGCATTTGCTTTCGATCGAGGGCTTGTCGCGCGAGATGGTCGCGCACATCCTCGACACTGCCAGCCAGTTCGTCTCGCTGTCCGACTCGGACCGCGATGTGAAGAAGGTGCCGCTGTTGCGCGGCAAAAGCGTGTTCAACCTGTTCTTCGAGAACTCCACACGCACCCGCACCACCTTCGAGATCGCCGCCAAGCGGCTATCGGCGGACGTGCTGAACCTGAACATCAACGCCTCGTCCACCAGCAAGGGCGAATCGCTGCTCGACACCATCAACAACCTGTCGGCGATGTCGGCCGACATGTTCGTGGTGCGCCACGCCAGTTCCGGCGCACCCTACCTGATCGCCGAGCATGTCGCGCCGCATGTGCATGTCATCAACGCCGGCGACGGCCGTCACGCGCACCCCACGCAGGGGCTGCTCGACATGTACACCATCCGCCATTACAAGAAGGACTTCACCAACCTGACGGTCGCGATCGTGGGAGACATCCTGCACTCCCGCGTGGCGCGCTCCGACATCCATGCGCTGACCACGCTGGGCGTGCCTGAAGTGCGCGCCATCGGCCCGCGCACGCTGCTGCCCTCGGGGCTGGAGCAGATGGGTGTGCGCGTCTTCCACAATATGGAAGAGGGGCTCAAGGGCGTGGACGTGGTGATCATGCTGCGCCTGCAGAACGAGCGCATGAGCGGGGCGCTGCTGCCGTCGGCGCAGGAGTACTTCAAGGCCTACGGCCTGACGCCGGAGCGCCTGGCGCGGGCGAAGCCCGACGCCATCGTGATGCACCCGGGCCCGATGAACCGCGGCGTGGAGATCGACTCCGCCGTGGCGGACGGCCCGCAATCCGTGATTCTCAATCAGGTGACCTTCGGCATTGCGGTACGCATGGCCGTGATGGGCATCGTGGCCGGAAACCACGACTGATATCGCCGCGACTGATAGCGAGCGCCCGGCCGACAAGGTCCAGGCAAGCCAGAACAACCGAATACAAGCCAAGCAAGCGACACGATATGAAGATCCACATCAAGGGCGGCCGCCTGATCGACCCGGCCGCGAACGTCGATGCGCAGCAAGACCTTTACATCGCCGCCGGCAAGGTCGTCGGCGTGGGCAGCGCGCCGGCGGATTTCCATGCCAACAAGACCATCGACGCGACCGGGCTGATCGTCTGCCCCGGCTTGGTCGACCTCTCCGCGCGCCTGCGCGAGCCCGGCTATGAATACAAGGCCACGCTGGAATCCGAAGTGGCGGCAGCCACCGCCGGCGGCGTGACCAGCCTGGTCTGCCCGCCCGATACCGACCCCGTGCTCGACGAGCCCGGCCTGGTCGAAATGCTCAAGTACCGCGCCCGCACGCTCAACCAGACCCACGTCTACCCGCTGGGCGCGCTGACGCTGGGCCTGAAGGGCGAGACGCTGACCGAGATGTCGCAACTGACCGAGGCCGGCTGCATCGGCTTCTCGCAGGCCGAGGCGCCGATCCGGAATACCCAGGTGCTGCTGCGCGCGCTGCAGTACGCGCAGACCTTCGGCTTCACGGTATGGCTGCGCCCGGAAGATCCCTACCTCGGGGGCGGCGTGGCCGCCAGCGGCGCGGTGGCATCGCGCCTGGGCCTGTCCGGCATGTCGGTGATTGCCGAGACAGTGCGCCTGCACACCATCTTCGAGCTGATGCGCAGCAGTGGCGCGCGCGTGCACCTGTGCCGGCTGTCCTCGGCCGCCGGCATCGAACTGGTGCGCCAGGCCAAGCGCGAAGGCCTCGCGGTGAGTTGCGACGTCAACATCCATCACGTGTCGCTGACCGACATGGATATCGGCTACTTCAACTCGCAGATGCGCTTCTCGCCGCCGCTGCGCAGCGCGCGTGATCGCGACGCCATCGTGGCAGGTCTTGCCGACGGCACCATCGACGCCCTGTGCTCGGACCACACCCCGGTGGACGACGATGAAAAACTGCTGCCCTTCGCCGAGGCCTCCCCCGGCGCCACCGGGCTGGAGCTGCTGCTGCCACTGACGCTGCGCTGGGCCGAGGAACACAAGGTCCCGCTGTCCAAGGCGCTGGCCCGCATCACCGCCGAACCGGCCCGCGTGCTGGGCCTGGCGGCCGGCACGCTGAGCGCGGGCAGCGCTGCCGATATCTGCATCTTCCATCCCGAGCAGGAGTGGAAGGTCGAGCGGCGCGCTCTCAAGAGCCAGGGCAAGAATTCGCCGTGGCTGGGCTACGAGATGCGCGGCCGCGTGCGTGCCACGCTGGTCGGCGGCCACGTCGTCTACGAACTGCACTGAGCGTCATGCCGGGCCGAGTGGACACGGGCAAGACGATTCACGCAGGCCCGCCGGCGGGGATTGCATGATCTGGCTACGGAAAACCGCTTTGATCCTGCACCTGCTGCGCGGCCTGGTCACCTGCGCCGTGCTGTTCCCGTGGCTGGGTGTCGAGTCGCGCCAGTGGCATATCCGGCGCTGGTCGCGCCGGCTGCTGGGGATCTGCGGGATCACGGTCGAGGTGCAGGGGCTGCAGCCTGGGCAGGCGCCGCCGCATGGCGCCATGGTGGTTTGCAACCACATTTCGTGGCTGGACATCTACGTCATCAACAGCTGGCAGCCCGTGCGCTTCGTGGCCAAATCGGAGATCCGCGACTGGCCCGTGATCGGCTGGCTGTGCGCGCAGACCGGCACCATCTTTATCGAACGTGCGCGCAAGCGCGATGCGCACCGCGTACTGCATGCGATTACCGACGTGATGCTGCAGGGCGACCTGGTTTGCGTGTTTCCCGAGGGGACGACCACGGATGGCGCCAGCGTGCTGCCCTTCCACGCCAACCTGATGCAGGCGCCGATCTCGGGTGGGCTGCCCGTGCAGCCGGTCGGGTTGGCCTACCTGGATGCCGCGACCGGCCAGCCGACCACCGCACCGGCATATATCGGCGACCTGACCCTGCTGCAGACACTTGACGCCATCTTGCGGGCGCCGCCGATCATCGCCAGGCTGTGCTTCGCGCCAGCCCTGACCGCCACCAGCGCCAGCCGGCGCGAGCTGGCCGAGGCCGCCCGGGAAGTGGTAACCCACCTGAGTCAGGGTGCGCAACAACATGCCGCCGAGCTGGCGGGGCAGGTCAATGGCGGCGCTGGCAACAAACGTGCCTTCGGTGAAGTGGGTGCGGGGGCGGGTTCACCCGAGCCGGCTGCCACGCCGTAAGCCAGCCCGTGCCTGGCCGCTGGCTTAGGCGAGCGGATCGCAGTATTGCGGGCAGTCCACCTGGATCAGCGAGCGCTGCGCCGGATCCGTCGCCAGCCGCGCCGCCGTGAGCTTGCCGCCCCAGACGCAGCCCGTGTCCAGCGCCATGAGGTTGGGGCGCATCACCAGCCCAAGCGTGGACCAGTGTCCGCAAACCACGGTGGTGTCTTCGGTCAGGCGGCCGGGGACGTCGAACCAGGGCATATGGCCCCTGGGCGTGCCGCCGGGACCTTCCTTGCTCTTCAGGTCCATCACCCCTTCCGCGCTGCAGAAGCGCAGGCGGGTGAGGGCATTGACCACGACGCGGTGACGTTCGATGCCGCGCAGGCCTGCATCCCATCGAACTGCCGCGTTCCCGAAGATGTCGGCCAGGAAAGCCTTCCAGTTGGGACCGCGCAGCGCTTGCTCCACTTCGGACGCCAGCTCCATGGTCTGCTCGGCCGTCCACTGCGGCAGTACGCCGGCGTGCACAAGTAGGAAACCGTTTTCACGGATGGCCAATGGGCGGTGCCTTAGCCATGTGAGCAATTCATCGCAATCCGGGGCTTCAAGAATGTCATCCAGGGTGTCGCTGCGGCCGCGCTTGCGTACACCGGCGGCCACGGCCAGCAGGTGGATATCATGATTGCCGAGCACGGATTCGGCGCGCTCGCCAAGCTGACGGACCAGGCGCAGCGTGCGCGCCGAGGCCGGGCCGCGGTTGACCAGGTCGCCTACGAAGCGGAGCTGGCTGTCGGCCGGCAAGCGCTGAAAAAGGAGTTCGTCAAGCGAACCCGCGCAACCCTGGAGGTCGCCTACAGCAAAATAATGCGTATTGTTCACAAAAATAAATTGCCTGAATGATCACACATGTAAACTGATCCGAATTGGCAACATTGTGCGGAAATTTTCGATGGGACGTTACAACAGGCTACAAAAAGATGCCTGTTCCGGGTAAGGCCCTGCCCCCGGTCGGATAGAATACCGCCACTTCTGCAGGTACTTAAGATCCCGCCGTCCCCACAATGGACCAAGGCGGGCGCTCGGCATTGGTCGGGTCCTCGAAATATATCGATAGGCAGGGAGCACAACTTTTGTCTCATATTCTTGTTACGGGCGGTGCGGGGTTCATCGGTGCCAACTTTGTTCTGAACTGGTTCGGCACCGGGGCTACCGACGGCATTGTCAATGTCGACAAGCTCACCTACGCAGGCAACCGCAAGACGCTTGCCTCGCTGGATGGCGACGCTCGCCATGTATTCTCGCAGACGGATATCTGCGACCGCGCCGCGCTCGACCAGTTGCTGACGACCTACAAGCCCCGTGCCGTGGTGCATTTTGCCGCCGAGAGCCATGTCGACCGCTCCATCCATGGTCCCGGCGAGTTCATCCAGACCAATATTGTCGGCACCTTCACCCTGCTCGAAGCCGTGCGCGCCTACTGGAGCGCGCTCGATGACGAAGCCAGGGCATCCTTCCGCTTCCTGCACGTCTCCACCGACGAGGTCTTCGGTTCCCTCGAAGCCGGCGATCCGCAATTCTCCGAGACCACGGCCTACGCGCCCAACAGCCCCTATTCGGCATCGAAGGCTGCATCCGACCATCTGGTACGGGCCTACCACCACACGTATGGCTTGCCGGTTCTCACCACGAATTGCTCCAACAACTACGGGCCCTATCATTTCCCCGAAAAGTTGATCCCGTTGATCATCGCCAATGCGCTCGGCGGCAAGCCCTTGCCGGTTTATGGCGATGGCCTGAACGTGCGCGACTGGCTGTATGTGGGCGACCACTGCGCTGCCATCCGCGAAGTGCTGGCGCGAGGCCGCTTGGGCGAGACGTACAACGTGGGCGGCTGGAACGAGAAGACCAATCTCGACGTGGTCCACACCCTTTGCGACCTGCTCGACGAACTGCGCCCGAAGGCGGCCGGTTCCTACCGGGATCAGATCACCTTCGTCAAGGACCGTCCTGGTCATGACCGCCGCTACGCCATTGATGCGCGCAAACTGGAGCGCGAGCTTGGCTGGAAGCCAGTCGAGACTTTTGAGACCGGCATGCGCAAGACCGTGCAGTGGTATCTGGACAATCAGGGCTGGGTGCAAGATGTGATGTCCGGTGAATACCGGAACTGGGTGGCAAAACAATATGCCGCATAAGGCGCAAAATATTCCTACCCTTCTTGTAACAGGAAGCAACGGCCAGGTCGGATTCGAACTCCGCCGGAGCCTTGCGCCGCTTGGCAATGTGATCGCACTGGATCGTGCCGCTTGCGATCTCTCGCGTCCGGACACGCTACGCCAGCTGATTCGGCAGTACCGGCCCGATGTGATCGTCAATCCTGCCGCCTATACCGCGGTGGACAAGGCCGAGACGGACGCCGACGCCGCGTTTGCTGTCAATGGCGTCGCGGCCGGCGTGCTGGCCGAGGAGGCAAAGGCGCTTGGCAGCTTGCTGGTGCACTATTCCACCGACTACGTGTTCGATGGCCGCAAGGCGGGCCCCTATGTCGAACTGGATGCGGTCGACCCGCAATCCATCTACGGCAAGAGCAAGCTGGCCGGCGAGCAGGCTATCGCAGCGTCCGGTGCCACTGCGTTGGTGCTCCGCACCTGCTGGGTGGCGGGCGCCCATGGCGGCAACTTCGCCAAGACCATGCTCAAGCTGGGCCGCGAGCGCGATAGCCTGCGTGTGATTGCCGACCAGTTCGGCGCGCCGACCACGGCAGCGCTGATTGCCGACGTGACCGCGCAGATCATCGCCCGCCACTGGCTGGCGGGCGATCGCGCCGCCTTCCCGGCCGGCATCTATCACCTGGCGGCCTGCGGCGAGACCACCTGGCACGCCTATGCTACTGAAGTGTTGCGCTATACGGCGTCCAAGGGCGTAGCATTAAAGGCGGATCCCGAGAGCATTGTGCCGATTCCGGCTAGCGAGTATCCACTACCAGCTCCTCGGCCCGCCAATTCGCGTCTTGATACGAGCAAGCTGCGCGAAACCTTCGACATCCATCTTCCGGATTGGCAGCAGGGAATACATTTCCTGCTCGACCAGATCCTTTCCTGATCTCAGCACCATGCGCAAAGGCATCATCCTGGCCGGGGGTTCCGGCACGCGGCTTTATCCGATCACACGCTCGGTCTCCAAGCAATTGCTGCCGGTGTACGACAAGCCGATGATCTACTATCCCTTGTCCACGCTCATGCTGGCAGGGATTCGTGACATCCTTGTGATCTCCACGCCGGACGATACGCCACGCTTCGCCGACATGCTCGGCGACGGCAGCAAATGGGGCATCAACCTCCAGTACGCGGTCCAGCCGTCGCCGGACGGCCTGGCGCAGGCCTTTATCATCGGCCGCGACTTTATCGGCAACGATTCCTCCACACTGATCCTGGGCGATAACATCTTCCATGGCCACGACCTGGTGGGCCAGCTTGGCCGTGCCGGCAGCCAGGACGCGCGCGCCACAGTGTTCGCTTATCACGTGCACGATCCGGAGCGGTACGGCGTAGTCGAATTCGACGACAACTTCCGTGCGCTATCGCTCGAAGAAAAGCCGCTGAAGCCGCGTTCAAACTATGCCGTTACCGGGCTTTACTTTTATGATCGGCAGGTCTGCGACATCGCGGCCGATATCAAGCCGTCAGCCCGGGGTGAGCTCGAGATCACTGACGTCAACAAGCGCTATCTCGAGATGGCGCAGCTCGACGTGGAGATCATGGGGCGCGGCTATGCGTGGCTCGATACCGGCACGCATGACTCGCTGCTGGAAGCGGCCAGTTTTATCGCCACGCTGCAAAACCGGCAGGGCCTGATGGTCGCTTGTCCGGAAGAAATCGCGTATCGCAGCAAATGGATCGATGCCGAGCAGGTGGCGGCGCTGGCCAAGCCACTGTCCAAAAACGCTTATGGACAGTACCTGCAGCGCATTGTCTCGGAAACGATCAAGTAAGCAAGACCATGAACCTGACAGTCATCCCTACAGATATCCCTGAGGTGCTCATCCTCGAACCCAAAGTGTTCGGCGACGACCGAGGATTCTTTTTTGAAAGCTTCAATGCCAAGGCGTTTGAAGCCGCGACCGGGCTCAAGCGCGAGTTCGTGCAGGACAATCACTCGCGCTCCGCGCGCAATGTGCTGCGTGGGCTGCATTACCAGATTCAGCGTCCGCAGGGTAAGTTGGTGCGGGTGACTTCGGGCGAAGTGTTTGATGTGGTGGTTGACCTGCGCCGCGGCTCGCCCACTTTTGGCAAATGGACCGGCCTGACACTTTCCGCGGAGAACAAGCGCCAACTGTGGGTGCCCGAAGGGTTTGCCCACGGTTTCATGGTGACGTCCGAGTCCGCCGAGTTCCTCTACAAGACCACTGACTACTGGTATCCGGAACACGAACGCAGCCTGGCCTGGAACGATCCGGCGCTCGGGATCGACTGGCCGCTCGACGGCGAGCCCATTCTCGCCGCGAAGGACCAGCGAGGATTGTCGCTGGCGCAGTCTCTGGAGCAAAAGTGAGCAGGGCCATTCTCCCCGCCAGCCATATCGTGATGGGTCCGTTCGGCGCGTTATTTCGCCACCGGAGCCTGGTGTACCAGCTTACCAGGCGCGAGGTCGTTGGTCGGTACCGCGGATCGATTTTCGGTCTGCTATGGTCATTGTTCTACCCAGTGTTGATGCTGTCGGTCTACACCTTCGTGTTTGGCCATGTTTTCAAGTCGCGTTGGGGCAGCGGTTTCGAGAATTCCTCTGACTTTGCCTTGATGGCTTTCGCGGGGATGATTGTTCATGGCTTGTTTGCAGAGTGCGTCTCGCGTGCGCCGAGTCTGATCATCGGCAATGCGAACTTCGTCAAGCGAGTGGTGTTTCCCCTCGAATTACTTGCCTGGGTAACCCTATTTGCCGGTTTTTTTCATGCCCTGATCGGACTTTGCGTGCTAATGGCATTTAGCCTCCTGCTTGGCCACACGCTCAGCCCGACTATTGTGCTGTTCCCCTTGATCCTGTTGCCGTTCGCGTGCTTCGTGGTCGGATTGATCTGGGCGCTTGCATCGCTAGGGGTCTATTTGCGAGACCTCGGTCAGATTATTGGGGTCATGGTTACGGTAACGATGTTTATGTCGCCCATGTTTTATCCGGTATCGGCGCTTCCAGCACGCCTGCAGCCCTTCATGCGTCTAAATCCGCTGACGTTCCCAATGGAGCAGCTCAGGACCGTGATGATTGGTGGTGGCATGCCGAATTGGTCCGGGCTTGCTATCTATTCATTGGGCGCAGTCGTTGTGGCGTGGTGTGGTTTCACGCTCTTCCAGCATTTGCGCAGGGGGTTTGCCGATGTCCTCTGATGTTGTGATTCGCGCCGCGCATCTGGGGAAGTGCTTTCGCATTTACGACAAGCCGCGTGATCGTCTGCTGCAAGCGGTGCGCGGCCGTATCGCAAGCCTGACCGGCTTTGCTCAGGCGCCACTCTATCGCGAGCATTGGGCGCTGAAGGGCGTAAGTTTTGAGGTCCGCGCGGGCGAGTGCATTGGCTTTCTGGGCCGCAACGGTTCGGGTAAGTCAACGCTGCTGCAAATTATTTGCGGCACGCTGGCGGAGACTGCGGGATCGATCGATGTGCATGGCCGTATTGCAGCCCTACTTGAACTCGGCGCAGGCTTCAATATGGAGTTCAGTGGGCGAGAGAATGTCTATCTGAATGCTGCCATCCTTGGCCTCACGAGAGCGGAGATCGATGCGGTCTTTCCTCAGATCGAAGCGTTCGCTGAGATTGGTGATTTTATCGATCAGCCGGTCAAGACCTATTCGAGCGGCATGTTCGTGCGGCTGGCTTTCTCCGTGGCCGTACATGTGGACCCAAAGCTACTTGTCGTGGATGAAGCGCTGGCGGTGGGGGATGCTCGTTTCCAGTCGAAATGCCTGGACCGCATCAAGGCACTTAAGGATGGGGGTGCCACTATCCTCTTTGTGAGCCACGATGTTGGCGCTGTGCGTACTTTGTGCGACAGAGCGATCTGGCTGGACAAGGGCGTCATGCGCCTGGAAGGGGATGTATTGAGCGTGACCGCTCGATATATGAAATTCCTGTTCGATGACGACGAGGAAGGTTGCCTCGCCACAGCGGAAGCGGGCGACTTGCAAAAGCCAGAGCACCATCGGCGCGCGATCAGTCACTGGGGAGAAGCGATGGGCTGCATCGAGGAGATTGACCTCCTTGATGCCAGCAATATGGAGCCAGTCTCCGTCATCAAAGGCGAGGCGAGTTTCGTCGTCAGGATCAAGTGCGGCCTGCCGGATTCTTCGGATGTGTCGTCTCTTGGCATTGCTCTGTCGATCAAGAATATTGCTGGATCGGACCTGATCGTTTCGACCACTTGGGATAGTGGCTACCGGTTTCAGCGCGACGCCGGCGGTGACGTGCTTGTCGAGTTTCGCATGACCAATCAGTTGGCGCCTGGCAACTACATGATGGCCCTCGCTGTGGAGGACCGGTCGGGCGCAACGGTGCGGTATCTCGAATATATCGAAGGCGGTCTATATTTTTCTTCAATCTGGCCCGGAACCGTACACGGTATGTTTGTGCCTAGCATCGACCAGGCGGTTTCTATTATCTCGCAAAAGGTTGCACCTCTGTGATGGACTCTAATATCAACAGCAAGAGCTACTGGGATAATCGCTTCGAACAGGATTGGTCAGAAGCCTCTGGTCGCGAGCAGACGCAATATTTCTGCCAACTCGCAATGAGGCATCTTCCGGATTGGCTAGGCGACGCGATTCGCACAGGCGCGCTGACCGTATGCGACTGGGGTTGTGCCGAGGGCGACGGGACAAGGGTGCTCACGGATGCACTGGCGCCTGCCGAAGTGGTCGGAATCGACTTTTCGGACGCTGCAATACATAAAGCAACCCAGAATTATCCAGGGCTGCCGTTTCGCGCCGTCAACCTGCTCGAGCAAGGCGTCATTGCTGCGAAGCCGTTTGACGTCATATTCAGTTCAAATACGCTCGAACATTTCGACCAGCCTTTCGATGTGCTGGAAAAGCTGGATCCATACATCGGCCAATGGTTGGTGGTGCTGGTTCCTTACCGCGAGTTCGAACGCATACCCGAGCACGAGTTCACGTTCGATTTCGGTAATACACCCGTGCAGTTGCGCAACGGCATGGCGCTGGTCCATGCTGAATTGATGGATACGAGACAGCATCATCCATGCTACTGGCCGGGCGAACAGATGTTGCTGATCTACGGGCGGCCAGACGCGATCCTTGCGCAAGGATTGACCCTGGGGCAGGTAGAAGTCATTGCGGCTGGCCATTTCCAGCGCTTTCAGGCGGCTAATGCGCAACTGAAAAAGGCAACCGCTGAGCGCAAGCTTTTTTCGGAGCAACTCGACCATGCAGAGCGTGCGCGTGCGCTGGCAGAGTTCCGGAGCGAGGAGGCTCTACGGCAAAGTGCGTCGGCTGAGCGCCGCAGTGCGGCGGCCGAGAGTCGGTGCAATGATGCTGTGACTGTGCTTGAGCAACGCGACAAGGACCTTGCACTTGTTTACGGTTCCTTGTCGTGGCGGGTGACTGCACCGCTACGCATGATCTGGAGCCCGTTTGTAAAGACGCGGCGTTCGTTGGGCCGCCTGAAGCGGTTCATCGCGCGGCAGGGTGGCATCGTTAAGACGTCGCGCAAGCTGCTCGAGTTCTATCGGCGCGAGGGCGCTGATGCGGTCATCGCCACGGTGCGGCGCAAGGTCGGTTCGAATCTTCACGCGTCGCCGATCGTCAAGGCTGACATCGTATTGCCGCCGGCCGAACCCCATGGAGAGGGCGAGGACGTCATTTTCTGGGGCGTGATCGATTGGCACTTCCGTTTCCAGCGGCCCCAGCAACTGGCATTGGGCTTCGCAGCACGCGGCCATCGCGTCTTCTATGTCAGTGCCCAATTGCTCGACCGGCCGGAACCTGGTTTTAGCATCGAGTCGATTGGCGGGCAGCCCGGCGTCTATCAAGTCCGCTTCCATGCTCTGGGCGCACCCCCTATCTACAATGAACTGGCGCCTGAACTGATTCACGAGCAAATCCGAAGTGGGTTGGCGGCCTTTGTCCGCTGGGCGGGTGCGGAAGCCTATATTTCAGTCGTCCAGCATCCATTCTGGCTGGGCTTTGCGCACAGCGTCCCAAGGAGCCGGATGGTCTATGACTGCATGGACCACCACGAGGGGTTTGGCAACGTATCGGTGGAAATGATTGTTGCCGAAAAGAGCTTGATGGCGGAAAGCGATGTCCTGGTCGTCACCTCCGACTGGCTTCGGAATGCATGCGAGGGCAAGAATGCCAACGTCTTCACGGTTCGCAATGCTTGCGACTTCAAGCATTTCAGTACGCAGCCAGAGCGAGTTTTCCAGGACCCGAAGAAGCGGCGCATTATTGGCTACTACGGGGCTATCGCGGAATGGTTCGATGTGGAACTGGTGCGTAAGGTCGCGCTTGCATTTCCCGATCATCTAGTGATGATGATCGGTGCGGACACCTGCAACGCAAGTACACAACTGGCCGACCTCCCCAACATCGAATTCTTTGGCGAGATTCCCTATGCGGAACTGCCGCACTATCTATATGCATTCGATATTTGCGTACTGCCGTTCCGCGTAATCGATCTTACGCTGGCGACAAATCCGGTAAAGGTCTACGAGTACCTCTGCTCCGGTAAGCCCGTCGTATCTGTGAGCTTGCCGGAAATGAAGCAGTTCGGCGAACTGGTCTATACCGCCGAGGGGCACGAAGCCTTTGTTGCCGAATGCCACCAGGCCCTGTCGGAAAGCCGGGAGAGCGATATCGTGCGCAGGCGAATCGCGTTTGCCTCGCAACAGACCTGGAAGCATCGAGCCGAGGAGTTGGAGGATGCGCTGGCGAACGCGGTCCGGCCGTTGGTAAGCATTGTGGTGCTGACCTATAACAATCTTGACCTGACCAAGAAATGCCTGGCCAGTATCGACGCGTGCACGGCAGACGTACGTCATGAAATCGTCATCGTTGACAATGCGTCGTCGGATGGCAGCCCCGACTATCTTCGCGCCTATGCCAATGGACGCAGCGACGTCAAGCTATTGCTGAGCGACGAGAACACGGGCTTTGCGGCCGGAAATAATCTGGGTCTGGCGGCGGCTTCCGGCGAGTATCTGGTTATCTTGAATAACGACACTGTCGTGACGCCGGGCTGGGCCTCTGGTCTGGTGCGGCACCTTCGTGCGGACGAATCGATCGGATTGATCGGGCCAGTGACCAATAATATTGGCAACGAAGCAAAGATCTCGATTACGTACGACAGTACGGAGGAGATGCCGGCACTGGCGCGCAAATACACGGTGGCGCAGATGGGGCGCACATTTGATATTCATACAGCTGCCTTCTTCTGCGTGATGATCCCGCGAACGGTCTATGAGAAGGTCGGCGGCCTGGATGAAGCGTTTGGCCTGGGCTTTTTCGAGGATGACGACTATTGTCGCCGGTTGCAGCAGGAAAACTTGCGATGCGTATGCGCGGAGGACGTTTTTGTGCATCACCATTTGTCGGCATCTTTCAACAAGCTGGGGGATGAACGGCGCAAGGCGCTAATGGAGAAGAATCGGGCCATCTATGAGGCGAAGTGGGGGCCATGGGTGCCCCATCGCTACAGACAGTAATCCGGCGCACTACCGGCATTTAGGAAGGCGGGATCGATTGGCTGCATCCCTTTCGTATCCCAAGCCGGATGCCTGACAGGTGGATTGGTGGCGGCAGTGAGCGAGGCTACCGATGTCCAGAAGTCGTTGATTTTGGTGGCAAGAGACGCGCTCGTCCTTCACGCGAGTGTGGCCGAGGGGGTGCACTGGGCTGAGGCACCAGGCTATCTGGCCGCCGGGAGTGGTGAGTTATGCAGCGGAGGGGACGGTGGAGAGCTTGAGTGATGGCAAGATAAGCTCGTACGCATATGGCGGTGAATGTCACCAGAACAAGGTTTCCTATCGCGGAGCGCTGGTGGCGGTCGCATTGATCTGGTGCCTGCTTTCCTGGCGCTGGCTGTCGGGTGGGATCTATATCCCATTTGATGCGATGGACGAGTTCTATCCGCAAATGCTGTTCAATGCGCGCTCGTATATTGATGGCGAGTTGCCGCTATGGAACCCGTACCTCTTCGCTGGTTTTGCGAATGTGGCCGACCCGCAGGGCATGGTATTTTCGCCGCTGATGAATCTGATCATGGTGGTGTTGGCTCCGCACTACCTCCTCGCGTTCAGTATCGCCGTACTCTTGCACGTGCTGCTTGGCGGCGTAGGGATCGTGCTGTGCGCACGGGACCGCGGTACGCCCGTCGCAATCGCCGTCATCGCGGCGCTGGTCTACATGTTTGGCGGGGTGGCCATTGCCCGTCTGCAGCACACGCCGATGATTGTCGGCTATGCAATCCTGCCCTTTTGCTTTCTATATCTTAGCCGTGTCATACGGTCGGGAGCTTGGAAGGCGGGTTTGATGGCAGGGATCGCGGGTGGGCTATTGCTGCTGCATGGCACGCAAGTGACCTATCTGGCTACGTTATTCCTAGTGCTGTACCTGCTCACGAACTGGCGCTCGCTGGGGAACGCACGGCGGTGGACCGCGCTGGTCCTTGCGATGCTGGTGGCGCTGTCGCTGTCGTTCCCGTTTCTCTATGCGGTAAAGGTGTTTCTCGGCATTTCGAATAGGCCCGAAATTTTCTATGATTATCTGGCTGCGAATCCTGGCGGAGCGGAATTCCTAGCGTTCTTCACGTTTCTTCTTTCCGCCTATTCTGGATCCACGATGGGTAAGCCCTGGTTGGGAGAGCTCACGTCCAACTATTTCTATATAGGCCTGGTTCCACTGGTTCTCGTAGGTGCATCAATACTTTCAAAGCCGAAAGACGAATTTCAACGCCGCGAGAAAGCGGCATTTTTGCTTGGGCTGGTTTTCTTTATAACATATGCTCTTGGGCCGAACTGGCATGTTTATCGCGCCTACTATGAATTGATTCCTGGCGTCAAGCTCTTTCGTCGCCCCAATGACGCAATGTTTCTGGTAAATGCGATATTTGCATTTTTGTTGTTGAATCTTGACGACGATTCGATTTCCCGCTTGCGCCTTTACGTCGCGCGACAACCCGTGCGGCTTGCCGGCCTGATTATCGCGGGAGTTGCGGTGGTCTTGTGGATGGCGTGGTTTCTTTATGCTGGTAGCGTGCCATTTTATAATGTGGCTGGGCGCTTCCTGCTGCCATGTCTGGTCTATATATTGCTCTGGGTAATATTTAGGAAAACACGCATATTAACCACAATTCTTGTGCTTGCCGTGGCGGCGGATTTGGCGTTCGCGGGTGTGGGGAAGCCGTTCAATGCGGTGGGGAAAGGTTATGTCTCCAACTTTTTCCCGAAACCTGGCGATAATCCAGTGACGGAATGGTTAAAGCCGCGCGTAGCCAATCAAGGTGGGATCGACTCGCGTATCGAACAGATCGATGCCTGGCGAATGTGGCGCAACGTCCCGTCGATCGAGCGGTTCCAGTCCACGTTGGGCTACAATCCGCTGGTCGAGGCCGCCTATAAGCGGTTTTACGGGGCGCCCGAATCGTCGGCGAGTCAACGGATCGAGGGTGTGGCTTCCAGTTATGGCTCGCCGAGGTTCCGGGCGCTAGGCGTCAAATATGTCGTCAGTAGCGCGTCATTGGATCAGCTTGACCCGGAGTATTTGAAGGCACTGCGCGGACCGGTGGCTGAGTTCGATAATACGCAGATCTGGGAAGTAAAGGAACCGCTGCCTCGTGTGTTGAATCCCAAGCAATTCGTGGTGGTGGCGCCTGGYGAAGGCATGAAGGATTTCCAGCCAGAGCGGAGCGTTGAGATTACGGATGACGGGGCGCTGACAGAGGCGCAGATCCAGGCCATGAAGTCCTGCAAGGGGTCGCTAAGCTATACCTTGCGAGAGTATCGAAACAACAGGCTGGAAGTTGAGTATGTGGCAGATGCTCCAGCTTGGTTTGTTTTATCGGATGTTTATCACCCGTGGTGGCGGGCAAGTGTGAATGGGGAGAGGGTGCCATTGTTTCGAGCGAATCAGGCATTTCGCGCGGTATGCGTTCCCGCAGGCAAGGGTGTTTTGTCTATGGATTTCCATTTTATGGATCTCTGACCAATCAATTTCGCATTAATAGAAGGTTGCTCTGAAGATGAAAAGGAAGATTATATGCGTCGTGGGAACGCGCCCGGAGGCGATCAAGATGGCGCCCCTGATCAACGCGCTGAAGGGCGAGCCTTGGGCGGATTGCAGGGTACTCGCCACCGCGCAACATCGCCAGATGCTGGATCAAGTACTCGGCTTGTTTGGCATCGAGCCTGATATTGATCTGAATATCATGCGGCCGAATCAGTCGCTGGTGGAATTGACGTCGCGTCTCCTCGTCGAGGTGGACCAGGTCCTTGACGCGGAGCGGCCTGACGCCGTGGTAGCCCAGGGAGATACCACTACCGTGATGACGGTGGCCCTGGCCTGCTTTTACCGTCGCATTCCCTTTGGGCACGTCGAAGCTGGCCTGCGGACCTGGGACATGCAAAATCCCTTTCCGGAAGAGATGAATCGCGTGATCGCAGGGCGCATTGCACGCTGGCACTTCGCGCCCACCGCCTCATCCCGTGAGAATCTGCTGCGCGAAGGCATTGCCGATAGCGAAATCTCGCAGACGGGCAATACGGTGATCGACGCACTGCTCGATGTGGTCGAGCGCTGCGACCATCTGATGCCGGCAGTGCAAGCGGGCAAGCGCCTGGTGCTGGTCACCTCGCATCGTAGGGAGAACTTTGGCAAGCCGTTTGAGGAGATCTGCCGGGCTATCAGGCACTTGGTGGAGACGAACGAGGACATCGAGGTTCTTTATCCCGTACATCCCAACCCCAACGTGCGCGACATCGCGCATCGCATGCTAGGGACCTTACCGCGCGTAACCTTGACGGAGCCGCTCGACTACCTGCCATTCGTTGCGGCCATGAAGCGCGCGTACCTGATCCTCAGCGATTCGGGCGGTGTACAGGAAGAGGCGCCGGCGCTGGGCAAGCCCGTGCTGGTGCTGCGTCGTGAGACGGAGCGGCCGGAAGCGGTGGACGCCGGCGTGGTCAAGCTCGTGGGCCCGGACTACGAACGCATCGTGTCCGAAGCGCAGCGGCTCCTGGATGATCCCGAGGCCTATCGCAGCATGGCCCGAGGCGTTTCGCCATACGGGGATGGACACGCATCGGAACGCATCGTGAAGGTTCTGCGCGAGTATTTTGCATGATCCGATTGGTTTACCTGTCGCCGGTTCCATGGTCTTCCTTTTCGCAGAGGCCGCATAAATTCGTCGAATGGTTTCATGCGCAAAGCGGGGGAGACGTGGTCTGGGTGGAGCCTTATCCCACCCGCTTGCCCAACATAGGCGACTTCCGGCGGCTACGCTTGGGGTCGCATGAGGGCAAGAGCATCGCGCAACAGGGCGAGCCCCCGGCGTGGCTTAAGCTAGTGAGGCCAAGGGCATTGCCGGTGGAGCCGCTGCCGCTGTTGGCTTGGGCCAACGTAACGCTGTGGCGTAATGCGCTCCATGCCATCGAATCGTTCGCTAAAGAAGGAGATACCTTCCTCGCTATTGGCAAGCCGTCGCTCCTCGCTTTGCTGCTGCTGTCAAAGCGGTGGTTCAAGGGCTCCGTCTATGATTCGATGGACCATTTCTCCGCGTTCTATAGTGGGGTGTCTCGCTTCGTCATGTCGCGGCGAGAAGCAGCCGTGGTGGCGAAGGCTCAGATGGTGCTTGCCTCTTCGACCTGCCTGCTGGACCAGTGGCGCCTGATCCGTAATGATGTGAGCCTGGTTCGCAATGCCTGTGATCCGGCCGTCCTGCCGGCGCCCCGTGCGCCTTTGTCCCAGCACGGTTCACGCCGCGTGTTTGGCTATATCGGCACTATCGGGCGGTGGTTTGACTGGGATGCGGTAGCGGCGCTCGCGCGGGCGCAGCCGCAAGCCACGGTTCGCGTGATCGGCCCGGTCTTTGTCCCTGTGCCAGCAGGCCTGCCGGGCAACGTGGAAATGCTGCCGCCGTGCACGCATGAGAAGGCGATGGACGCGGTCACGGAGTTTGACGTCGGCCTGATACCGTTCAAGCGGAGTGAATTGACGGACTCTGTCGATCCCATCAAGTATTACGAGTATCGTGCGCTCGGCATACCAGTTATCTCGACTCGGTTTGGGGAGATGCGCCAACGAGAGGGAGAGCGCGGCGTATTTCTCGCGAACACGGCGGACGAGATGGCGAAGGCGGCGGCAGTTGCGCTGGACTTCAGGGATTCGCCCGGCGCGGCAATGGCTTTCCGGGGAGAGCAGACCTGGTTCAGGCGATTCCAGCAAAGTCCCGTGGGCAGGCTGCTGATTGATGGAGGCGTTCTGTGAACGGGCCGATCCGGATGTCCGTGTCGATCGTCAGCCACGGACACGATGACTTGATTGCGCCATTGCTCGACGATCTTGCCGGATTTGCATCGTCGATATCGCTCGAATTGATCCTGACCGAGAATATACCTGGCCGTCTGGAGTCGATAGCGCGTAGCTCGGGTGTTCCCTATCGGCTGATAAAGAACAGCGAGCCGCGCGGATTTGGCGCAAATCATAACGCCGCGTTCGCGCTAAGCACCGGGGAGTTCTTCGCTGTCCTGAATCCGGATCTCAGGATGACGACCGGTAATCCCCTGGCAATCCTTGCGGAACAGGTGAGGCTGCATCCGGGCGTCGCTGGCCCGAAGGTCCTCGCGCCCGGCGGTGGCATAGAGGATAGCGCGCGCCGGAACCCATCGGTCCTGCGCCTGGCATCGCGTGTGCTCCTGGGAAGGAGACAGGCCGACTATGATGCGAATTTACCCGTCCAGCCCGTCGATTGGCTGGCAGGGATGTGCCTGGTGTTTGACCGGGCGTCCTTCGCCGCGATCGATGGCTTCGACGAGAGATACCATTTGTACTGTGAGGACGTCGATGTTTGCCTGCGCCTTCATCTGGCGGGAAAAAGTGTGAGTTGGGTGCAGGGGGCTTCCGTTGTTCATGATGCCAGGCGCCAAACTACAGTCAGCAGTCTTCATTTCCGGTGGCATCTAGCGAGTCTCTGGCGTTTGATGACGTCTTCGGCCTACTGGCGATATATTGCGCAGGGTTCCGGTTCGGACTAGATCAACATGTACGATTTCTTTTGGGTTCCTCTCTTTGTGGCTCTGAGTGCCGTGGCCGCCGTGCTAATGCTGCGGCCGCTGGCGTTGCGCGGTGAATTGCTCGACAAGCCGGGTGGGCGCAAGCGCCATAGCGGGGAAGTGCCGCTGGTTGGCGGAATTGCCATCACGTTAGCCGTGTGGGCGGGGTCTGCCGCGTTCGTCAGGGTTTCGGACTATCACGTTGCCCTGTTGGCGGGAGTGACCTTGCTGGCGGCGGTCGGTGTGATTGATGACTTGCGCGGCATGACGCCGTTGGCGAAATTGTGCGCTCAGCTGTTTGCAGCGATCCTGATGACCTCCTGGGGAGGGGTATTCCTCATGTCACTCGGCGATCTGTTCGGCAAACGCGAAATTGAACTGACGAACTGGGGGATACCACTGACGCTGTTTGCGGTGGTCGCGGTGATCAACGCGATGAATATGATGGACGGCCTGGACGGTCTGGCAGGCGGCCTGGCGCTCACGGTTTTTGGCTGGTTCTCCTATCTTGCTGGCGAGGTAGGCAATTTCACCGCCCAGCGATATTGCGTGATCCTGTTTGGCGCGTTGGTAGGATTCTTGATTTTCAATATTCCCAATCCGCTTAGGGGGAAGAAGCGTGTCTTTCTAGGCGATGCGGGTAGTCTGATGCTCGGCTTCGCGGTGGTGTGGTTTGCGGTTGAGCTATCGCAACCATCGTATAACGCGGGAAAGCATGTTCCTCCTGCTGTCATGTTGTGGATAACCGGTGTGCTATTGATGGACCTCACCGCTGTGACTGCCAGGCGCGCCATGGCGGGCCGGAACCCGCTGTCCGCGGATCGCACACACCTCCATCATGTGCTGGCAAGAATCGATATCCCTACCGACAAAGTCGTGTGGATCATTCTTGTGAGCAATGCGCTTTTTGGCGCGATCGGGGTGTTAGCGTGGAAAAGGGGGGTGCCGGAATACTGGATATTCCTGGCTTTCCTGCTGGTGACTGCTGTGCATCTGGCCATTATGCATAATGCGGCTCGTTTTCTGAGGAAGGGGCGCCGACTTCTTTCGCGCAGGCAGCAGAAGAGAACAGATTAGATTCCTGCGTAGGCGCGCGCCGGCCGGGCTGCCAGTAAGCCGAGGCTGCTCGGGGGTGCGTCATTGCATATGTGGCAGCTTTATTGCTTTGGGTGATGGCAATGCGGTTTGCTATCGACGATATAGGTAGAATATGGGAATTCTCAGGGAAGGTGTTTCCTACGGAATCGTGGGAGTACTTCAACTTGGGGTCGATTGGGGGTGCTTCGTGCTCTTGTCCGCTCTAGGCATCGGGGTTGTTCCTGCCAATATTACGGGCAGAATTATCGGCGCCCTGGTGGGCTTCTGGTTGAATGGAAAAGCGACGTTCTCGCTGGCGCTGGATGGCGGCTTGAGCTTGCGGCATCTGCTCAGGTTTTCTTTGTCCTGGGGTGTCATGACCGTTGCGAGCACTATCGTCATCGGTTACATGGATCATGCGAAGGGACTGCATTTCACGTGGCTAGTCAAGCCGGTGGCAGATGCCGTTCTGGCCTTGCTTGGCTTTACGGTTTCGAAATATTGGATATATCGTTGAACAATATACTGGGAAGAGAGTATTGGTAATGAAGCCGTACGCTGAAAGGTGGAATGTAGGTGAGCAGCGCGTCGCGGTGATCATCCCCAGCTACAAAGTTGTCAATCATATTCTGTCAGTGATTGATGAGATCTGCGGACTGGTTTGGCGAATCTACGTCATAGACGACGCATGTCCCGAGGGTAGCGGCGCGCTTGTGGAGCAGCAATGCACCGATCCGCGCGTAAGCGTGATCCGCCACGAGAGGAACAAAGGGGTTGGCGGGGCAGTAATGACTGGCTACCGCGCAGCTGTCGAGGACGGAGCCACCGTGATTGTCAAGGTCGACGGTGACGGGCAGATGGATCCTTCCTTGATCCCGGAGTTCGTCATGCCGATTATTTCGGGTGACGCGGACTACACCAAGGGGAATCGCTTCTACGATCTCGGGAATATTGGGCGCATGCCGGCCGTACGTATCTTCGGGAATGCAGTGCTTTCCTTGATGTCGAAGCTCTCTACCGGCTATTGGGATATTTTCGACCCGACCAACGGTTATACGGCAATTCACGCCGATGTGGTTCGCAGGCTCCCATTGGAGCGCATAAGCGAACGCTATTTCTTTGAAACCGACATGCTGTTTCGTCTGGGTACGTTCCGGGCCGTGGTTGTCGATATCCCAATGGATGCAGTCTACGGTGAGGAGGTCAGCAATCTGAAGATTTCGAAGATCATGGGCGAGTTTCTTACGAAGCACATCAGGAACTTTGGGAAGAGAATTTTCTATAATTATTTTCTTCGCGATGTTTCATTGGCCAGCATTGAATTGGTGGTCGGTCTTCTGGTGATGTCTTTTGGCATTATTTTTGGCGGCTACCATTGGTACGACTCCAGCAGGCTCGATATCAGCACGCCGGTAGGGACCGTAATGGTAGCGGCGCTATCGTTCCTGACGGGTTTGCAATTGTTGCTGGCGTTCATCGGAAGTGATATCGCAAGTGTGCCTATTCGTCCGGTCCACCGGCTCTTCGCAGCGCGGAAGAGTTTAATCACAGAGCATAACGATGCAGGTTGAGCATGTTTGAGTTTGCCCCGACGCGGACGGATGATGCCGCGCTAGCCCAATATTCCGAGCTCTTTCGCGTGTGTTTTCCCGGGGCCGATCACCTGCGGGAGGGGTATCTTCGCTGGCTGTACCGTGAGAATCCGTCCGGTCCGGTCATTGGCTATGACGCCTTCGTCGGGGAGCGGCTGGCCGGTCACTATGTCTGCGTTCCGGCGGACATGTTTCTCTTCGGCCAACGACGTCGGGCAATGCTGTCCCTGAATACCGCGACGCACCCGGAATTCCAGGGGCGCGGTCTATTCACGGAATTGGCTCGCCGTACGTATGCACTGGGTGCTGAGAAGGGTTTCAGTTTCGTCTACGGCGTCGCCAATGCGAACAGCACGCCGGGGTTCACGCGCAAGCTGGGATTCCAACTGGTGAGCCCGTTGGAGGCCAAGATCTCAATGGGCCGGCTTGCGAAGGTAGACTGGCCTGCGGCGTGCCAGCAGGCCTCGATTCGGGGCGACTGGACTGGGACGCGGCTCGCGTGGCGTGCCGCCAGCCCGCGTAATCAGATACGGATTGCTCGCGTGGAGGAGGGCGTTTTCGCTGCCCACGCTCGCACCGGTTATCCAGGGATCGTAGTCTGYGGAGAAGTGCCGGTATCTCAACAGCCAACGTCGTCGAAGCTTGAAGCGGTGCCACCGTTGCCGCGTCTTTTCCTGGGCTTGCTGCCAGCGGGTACGTTTCGGCGAGGCCTGTCGATCAGCGTGCCGGATGCCCTGCGACCGTCACCGCTCAATTTGATCTATCGATCTCTTGACGACGAGCATGCCAGCGTACCGACGGAAGAGATCAGCCTAAACTTCCTGGATTTCGATGCCTATTGACACATCTAGTC
>NZ_JBFTNE010000077.1:0-35547 GCF_056397325.1 Cupriavidus sp. 05N39 | reverse complement strand
AAGAGATGCTGTTTCTGCTTGCGCATCCCGATGACGAGTTTGGCTGCTTTGAGTTGATCCGCCGGGTTGTGGCGGGCGGAGGCCGGGCGAGAGTCGTGTATCTAACGGATGGCGGCGCTAGCGAGGCGGTCTCGTCTCGGCGCTCGGCGGAAAGCCGGCGCGTGCTGGCCGCGCTGGGCGTGTCGGCGCGCGACCTGCATTTCGTGGGCGCAGCACAGCGCCTGCCGGACGGCGGCTTGTATCGCCATCTGCGTCGGGCCTGGGATGCGTGCGTGGACTTCTGCCAGGCACACCCGGGCATTGACGCCATTTGTTTTCCGGCGTGGGAAGGTGGACATCCTGACCACGACGCGGTCTATGTGCTTGGCGTGCATCTGGCGCGCGTCATGGGCGTAAAACAGATTCTGCAGTTTCCTCTTTACAATGCCTTCTCAGTCCCGCAGCCATTCTTTCGCGTCCTGCATGCTTTGGGCGAGAATGGCCCAGTCAGCTACTTGCACATTCCATGGCGTGAGCGATTTCGATACGTGGGGTTTTGTGCCACCTTTTATCCTTCGCAATGGAAGACCTGGGTGGGCTTGCTACCTTTCGTTTTGCCGAAACTCATGGTCGGCGGTGCCTATAGTTTGCAAAGGGCAGACGAAACGCGAATTTGGCGGCGTCCACATGAAGGTGCGCTCCTTTATGAGCGTCGCGGCTGGCTGACATGGGGTGCGTTCGAGACGGAAATGCGTGCCTTTTTGCGTGATATCGACCAGCAAGCTCACTAATAGGGAGTGCCGATGGCGATAAAGAATGTCAGTCAACATGCCACACTCTGAAACTGAATAATATGGGCTTTTTTTGTGCYGACAAATAGATTTGGGTGCGCATTCACATGGGCCGCCCGCGCGCTGCTTTTTATTGGTTGCGTATCGGTTGGTGGCGGCTTGTTCGCGACCAGAATTTGGGAGACGGTTCCGGGAGAGCGTGTTTCGGAGCTGGCGCTTATTGCCGCCATTCTAGCCGCGGTGGCATTGGTCGGCGTCTTCGTTGTTCGCTGGTCGGCAAGTACGACGCTGGCTATCCTTGGGGCAGTCCTGCTATGGCGCCATGCGGGAACAGCCCCCGTGGCTGCCGCCATCATTTTTGCCGGTGCCGCTGTCGGGATTGGTATGCCCTTTGTTTCCGGCATGGGTTACCGACGCTGGGCGCTGGCGCTCGTCGTCGGCATGCTGCTGATTTCTGGCGTACTCGGATGGCTGCTGCCATATCCGATTCACGATCAACTGGTCTACGGATTGCTGTTTGGGAGTATCTGGGTATTCCGGTTCCAGGTTATCCGCGAGGCGGTACGCCGGCTCGTAGCAGGGTGGCGGGAGGCGGTACGCAGTGAGCCGCGGGCGGCCTTCTTCTGTGCCACTGTGTTGCTGCTGGGCTCTATGGCGCTGTGGGTTCCTACCGTACAGTTTGACGATTTGGCGGGCCATCTGGCAATTCCGTTCCAGTTGCGCGAGCTCGGATACTATCGCCTGGATGCGGCGTCCCAGGTGTGGGCGATGACGCCCTGGACTCCCGATGTGCTCCAGGCGATTGTCGGAGTCCTGGCGGGGTCGGACGCACGTGGTCCAGTGAATGGTATCTGGTACGCGCTAGGGGCGTATTTTCTATGGGATATTTGCCGCAGCCTCGAATTGCCGCGAGCGCTTAGATGGCTGGTGGCGGCAGCCTTTGCGAGCCAACCGCTTGTGCTTGCATTGCTGGGAGGCATGCAGGTTGAAATCGTACTGACGGCACTATCGGCTGCGGTGATCTCGGTGGTTCTCCATACAAAGAGGAAGGGGAATTCACTGCCGCTTGCTCCCGTGATTCTGATTTGCGCGGGATTGCTGGCAGTCAAGGCGACGCAGGTGTTGCTGGTCTTGCCAGTTGCCGTCTGGGCTCTTTGGGGGCGCCGTATCGGCAGGGAACTGATGGTCTTCGTGAAGTTCCTTCCGATTGTTTTGCTGATCACGGGGTCGAGCTATTTCTATGCTGCTCTCATTACCGGCAATCCGGTACTTCCTATATTTAACGACATCTTCCGGTCGCCATACTACTCGATCCATCGTTTCAATGATGCGCATTGGCACGCAGGCCTGACATGGTCGCTGCCTTGGCAACTGACTTTCGATACCGATCGTTATATGGAATCGTATGACGGGAGCGCTGGCTTTCTATTTCTCGGGTTGCTGGGAGGATGCCTTCTGGCGCTCAATACCAGGCGCGCCGCACCCGCGATCGTGGTGATTGGCATTTCCATGCTGGGCACGCTTTATAGTATCCAGTATCTCCGGTATGTGTTTCCGGCATTGACATTGATTATTCCCTTGTCGGTGGCGGGGTGCTATTTCTTCCTGAGGCGGCAGCGTGAGCTGGTCTTGGTTCTCGGGGTGCTGATTATTGCCAACCTGGGATTTTATCCTAATTCTTTTTATCGCTATCAGAATAGCTTGTTTTGGGATTTGTTCAGTTTTAAGCAGCAGGCCAAGCGTATCGATGTCGAATTCGCACCGGAGAAGGAAATGGCCAGATACCTGCGGTACCATGGCAATGGTGGCGGCGTATTGCTGGCCGAACCCGGTCGTCCCTACATGACCGCGTTTTCCGGGAAGGCAATTTCACCGATCTGGTACGACCCGACAATGCTGGATGCGGTGAATAAGGCTAATGAGGACACGCGCGGTGAGCTTTGGGTGCGACTGATCAACTACGCCGGCATTGGGTACGTGATCAGCAAGGGAGCGCCAGAGAGCCAGGCACTCAGCGCCGCCTTCAAGACATTAGGAGCGGTTCCGGTGTTACAGATAACCGATGTGACCCTCTGGGCTGTGCAATCGGGCGCGGTGACGGTGCGGCCTACCCTGGCGAACACGAGAGATTATGCGCGACAGCAGCTTTGGCCGGGCTGGCTGCGCTTCCAGCATGGTGCGCAATGACTAAAAGCAGGCTTGGTTACGTTATCCTTGGGGCGTTTTGCCTCCTGTTCGTCTTGGTCACGTGGAGTGCAAAGCAGCGCATGCATCCCCACTTGGGTCGCGTACCTGGCATGGCGTTGATTGCTTCAGCTGTTGATCGATCCGTCCCCGGCGCCAGCATACAGCTGGTGCCGCTGCAGCCCTATTCGTGTGAGTCGAAGGAGCCCGTAGCGTTTCGGGCGAGCTGGCTGGTTGATTCCGCAAGCGTTGGCTGGGTGCAGATATGGCTCCTTCCCGAGAGTGGCGATCCCGCTCTTTGGCATGCCGGAGCGGACGCACGTGGCCAGAAAGATACGGGCCGTTGGATCTCCGGGCGGACGCTCTTTCTTCTGATGGACGGGGCGACCGGGAAGCTGCTCGCCTCGGCGAATTCGAAAGATATTCTTTGTGCCGATAAGGCGCGTTTCTAGTTTATGGGTGATCAAAAAAAGCTGATTTCAATAATTGTCCCGTTCTATAACGAGGGCGGGGGCGTGGACAATTTTTACGAGAAGATGAGTCCGGTCCTGGCGCAAGTTGCGAAACTCGACTTCGAGGTGGTATGCATCGATGACGGTAGCCAGGACGATACGCTGAGGCGGTTGGTTGCCTTGGCAAGGCGTGATTCTCGTTACCGAGTGCTGGAGCTGTCGCGGAACTTCGGCAAGGAAGCGGCGCTGACTGCCGGCATTGATGCCGCGCGGGGCCATGCTGTGATACCCATCGACGCGGATTTGCAGGATCCCCCCGAGCTTATTCCGGCATTGATAGCGGAATGGCAGCGTGGGAGCGAAGTTGTCCTCGCGAGACGAGTGGACCGGAGTTCGGATTCATTCCTCAAGCGTAAAACTGCCGAACTGTTCTACCAGGCTCACAACAAGCTTTCCCACATCAAGATTCCCGAGAATGTGGGGGATTTTCGGTTGATGGATCGGATTGCCGTTGATGCACTTCGGAAGTTGCCGGAGCAGCAACGCTTTATGAAGGGACTCTTTGCCTGGGTGGGATTCCGGACCACCACGATCGACTACACTCGCAATCCAAGGGTGATGGGAAGCACCAAGTTTTCCGGATGGAAACTTTGGAATTTTGCGCTCGAGGGTATTACAAGTTTCAGTGCTGCACCGCTCAAGCTTTGGACCTACGTGGGAGGTGTTGGTGCCCTAGTCACTTCCCTGTATGCGGCGTATATTGTCTTTCGGACACTGATTCGCGGGGTGGATGTTCCCGGCTATGCTTCGTTACTGGTTGCTGTCCTGTTTTTTGGTAGTGTCCAGCTTATCGGCATAGGGATGTTGGGGGAGTATGTGGGACGAATATATATGGAGTCAAAGCGGCGGCCCACCTATATCATTAGGGAAATTCACCAGAACAGCGACAAAAATGAGGATCAGGTTTGACCCTGGGTTTTTGAAGCTGTTTTGAGTTTGCCTGGCTGGTGAGGCAAGACAGCCCGCAGCCGACCAGGGCTATCGATGCTTGATTTGCGCGCCAAATTGCCAGAATTTCTTATCCCTCTTCACCCTTGCGGCAATTGGCATGGAGTGCTTCAGTGGCCAAAGAATCCCATGCTTTGGCTCTGGGGCTCCATATATCGTTAGATCATTGAAGCCAGCCCTCTTCAGCTCGCGTAAGACGGACCATTCAGAAAAGACCCGCATCTCCAGTGTTGTTCCTGGACCACCATGGAATACGAGGTCTTCATATATCTGCGTTTCTCCCTTGCGCGTGGTGTTGACGAGGCGGTATCCGTTCTCGCTTTCCTGAAGATCATAGTTGTGCAGATCGGGAAAGTGTTCAGTGGTCTGGACTCGTTTCTCTCCGGTGTGGAAATACGGCACAGTGAAGATGAAGACGCCGTTTGGTTTTAGCAGGCGTAGCGTATTTTCGAAAGCAATGGAAACTGGCGGTGCAACGTGCTCATAAACGTCGGTTGATATAATGAAGTCTAGCGAACCCTCCATGGCGGGGTCGATGTTTGTAATATCAAGAAACGGTTCTTGGTGATAATAAGTATTTTTATATGCAACTCGATGCGCCAAGGGTATTGCATAGCCATCCCAGCAGCTCATTCCAATGCCAACGATGTCCGGGCGCGGTGGATCGATATCGGAGATGTTCAGGCTTTTGCCAAATAATTCCATGGTTAGCGCATGGATGATTGATCGCATTCTTACGGTAGAGCCGCAGGTGCAAGTCGGTTCTTCACGCGTCAGTTTTTCCGGGGGGACTATATTATTTGCGTTGCAAATATTGCACTGAAAATTATGCGGAGCATTGTTTTCTGGTGCCATATGCGGCATCTCCATTCCTTGTTCGCAATCAGACTTGTTTGGTAGCCACTTGGATGCCCCGGAGGGAATAGCCATTGGGCGGAGGGTGGTGCCGGGCAATTTCCACGAATCACAGTTGTTGCCGTGATTTCTCTTGGCAGAGGGAGTAAAGGGCGCTAGGTCAGTGGCATATTGCTGCAGA
This sequence comes from Cupriavidus sp. 05N39, assembly GCF_056397325.1. NCBI lineage: Bacteria > Pseudomonadati > Pseudomonadota > Betaproteobacteria > Burkholderiales > Burkholderiaceae > Cupriavidus > Cupriavidus sp. 05N39. The sequence continues at coordinate 30,097 of NZ_JBFTNE010000077.1, read as the reverse complement.
TTAATCGGATCTGTCCCGGTTGTCCAGATGATTATGTGCGAAGTAGCGCTCGGGTAATGCAGGCCACTTCGTGCTGAAGTTTTGAGTGCGCCTCGTACGCTGCTGACGGCATGTGCCCGCGTAAGCTCGCATCGTTGTCGCACGACGACAGCACCTGTCCGCAGCTATGCATTTCCCTGTTCCGACCCGCTACTTCCACATGGAAGCCGACCGGTGGCAAGTGCCTTACGCCAGTTGCACTAGGCCGCGCCCCAACCCTCAGTCGGGTCCATTTCTGTGCCTTTCGCTCCTCATTGATGTGTCGGATACGCAGGCCAGGATCCGCGTGGTGGTGAGCCAGACCCGCGGGATCCTCAAGGACCGCGCTTGCCCCCACCTGGGTAATTTTTAAGGTCAAATATTCGGTTGCTATTGAGTGGTCTTCACCCTGGAGATCAACTGCGTTGCATATTTCCTTCCGAATAGCTGGTCGTATTCGATCATCTCGTATAGCGAGAACAGTTCGCCGGTCTGCGGTGGTCCTTCGGCTACGGTTCCATTAATAGTCTTGCTGTAAAATTGGCTGATTATTGGATTTATGTTTTGAATACGGTTAAGCAGTTTGTCCAGCTTATTCTCATCAAGCCCGCTGGCTCGCTTCACGATTGAGCCAAGAAAGATTGGGCTGATGATTTTCGGGAGGCTGACCTTTCTTGGCAGATTCGTCCACATCACGACGGGAACGGCATGCATGGCTTCTCGTTCGGCATGCGACCATTCCTTTTGGTCAGGGCTTTTGATAAGTCCGGACTGTGTGTAAACGAGAAACCTATCCCCCAGGAATGGTAAGTGATCGCCGAACATGACGACGATGGCCTTTCGATCTGATGTTTTTAAGTTATTTACAACGGTGTTAAAGCTCCGAACTGCATCCCGAGATCCGGTCGCGTAGGCTTCCAGCAGGTCCTTGGCATCCCCGGTTAATCGCTGTTTGTTGTCATGAATTTCGACACGAGACTCTCCTCGGTAGCGACTTGCGCCGTCGCGAATTTTATGTTGAGCGGGATGATCTTTTTGACTGCTGACGTTTCATTCATTTTCTTTGGTGACAGGTCTGATCTTGTGAGGCTGAGCGCCACTAGTTTGAATATTAGAAGCTAGGCATATTGGGCGCGAGCGCGCGACCGCAGGCGGCCGTCGCCGCGATAGGTCTGATCGCGGGTGGCTTTGGACAGTCTGCATTGGCGAGAGGCGYGATCGTGGCAGGTCGCTCTCGAATTGGGTGTCCGATGTGTCATGGAAGTTGGGGGAGGTAAGCGCAGCACCATCGCGGGCTTGTTGATGCGCTACGTAGTAATTTTGGACGTTTTATACCCCTACCCTAGGTACCGATCAAGCCGGAATAAAGGCCAAATATCACATCTTATTTAATCCTGCTACAACGGAACTTCAGTCCAAGAGCCCTTACATGGACGCCGCCGTTTGCCAAGTAGAGAACGTGTGATTCAAACAGAATAAAGATTGCGAACTTACATCCGGCCTTTGATTGCGGCTTTCACCGCTGGCCTCTATGGAATTCGCTGACGGCAGCCCTATTTGTTTGCCGAGCTTGTTGCTCATGGCTCTTATCGGGTTGATGCCATCCCGGTCTTACCTGTTTGCCATCCTTCGTTCCTTACCTGCGCAACCTGGTGATGTGCCTTGCTTCCCTGTCGTGATCAAGTCGCTCTGGTTTGACTGCCGGTAACGGCAGGGAAATCAGAGCGGAATTCCCTGCCATGTGCCAGCAGCGCCCAGACGATCCGCGCGGTCTTGTTGGCTTGGGCCACACAGGCGACATTCGCGTTTCGTCGGACCGCCAGCCGTGCCAGCCAACCACTGTGCTCCGTCCTGCGCATCGTGTGATGCAACACCGTTCGCGCACCTTGCACCAGCAATCGGCATAGATAGCCATCACCTCGTTTGCTGATGCCTTGCAGCCGTTCCTTGCCACCACTGGAATGCTGCTTTGGTACCAAGCCCAGGAAGGCCGCCAACTGTCGACCATTCTTGAAGGTCGTGATGTTATTGCCTATCGTCGCTTCCAGTGCCGTCGCCGTAATCGGTCCGATTCCCGGCACCTTCTCCAGTCGGCGGCATACGCTCGATTGCCTGGACAACGTCCGCACCTGATTGTCGAGCTCCTGCACCTGCCGGTCTAGTTCCAGCAAATGCGACAGCAGTCGTTGCGCGAGAGCGCGCATCAGGGTCGGTAGCTCGTTCCTCTCGTCGGCGATTATCCCTTTCACCTCCTGCATCCCTTGCGGGAGAATCAAGCCAAATTCCGCCAGCAAGCTGCGCAACGGTCCGCGTCTTGACGAACCCGTCCCGGAAGCGGTGCAGTGCCAGGACCGTCTGGGCTCGTGGAGTCTTGACCGCTACGAACCGCATGCTCGGCCGACTTGCCGCTTCGCAAATAGCCGCCGCATCGGCAGCGTCATGCTTGTTGCCCTTGACATACGGCTTCACAAATTGCGGCGCAATTAGCTTCACCGTGTGCCCCAGGGATTCCAGCTTGCGCGCCCAAAAGTGTGCGCTGGCGCATGCTTCCATCGCCACCACGCACGGCTGTAGACGCGTAAAGAACGGCACCATCTGTTCCCGTCGCAACGTCTTGCGCAAGACAGGATTACCGCGCACATCCACTCCATGCACGGCAAACACGCGCTTTGCCAAGTCTACGCCGATCTCGTAATATCCATGGCGGACTCCTCGCTTTAGATGGTTGGTCAACGCTTCCACTGTGGCACATCGATGCCGTCGGCGCAGGAGTCCGTTTTCCCCTCCTGTCCGAGAGGCGGCGTCCATACCATTTGTTATCTTCTGCTTTGTGCCGCGGAGTGCCCAAGGAGGGCTCCCCACCGCTGGGCAAGTCGCTCCTGGGAATATGCCTGCGCTTTCTGCCTTGCCGCATTGCCGAGAGCCGTCGCTTCGTCCCGATCGTTGACCAGCCGCATAATTGCCTGAGAAAGTGATCTTGGCTCATCTACCGGCACCACCACGGCATCCCGGCCGTTCTCCAGCAACTCCCGCGGGCCAGTTTCGCAGTCTGTCGACACGATTGGCAAACCGAATGCCATCGCCTCGATCAGTACTAGTCCGAAGCCTTCATAACGCGAACTGAGGCAAAAAATCGAGGCTTGCTGGTAAGCCGTCGTTACATTCACATAGACGCCGGGCAGTGTGACGCTGTCCTCGAGCCCGAGCTGATTTCGCAGGTCCTCCAGCCTCGCACGCTCTTCACCCTCGCCCACAATCATCAGCCGCCAGTCCGGCGCTAGCGGCGTCACCTCAGACCAGGCCCGTAGCAAAACGTCGAAACCTTTGGCGACGACGAGCCTGCCTACCGCAAGCACGATCTTGGTGTTTCTGGGGACGGGTTGGGCGGGCATCGCAAAGGGCAGGGAGTTCGGGATGCAGACCACTGTGCTGCGGGGGCGCAAGGCTTCGATCCATCGGCCGCGATCCCGTTTTGTAAGCACCACGATGGCCTCGCAATAACGCGCAGCCAGGCGACGCGCAAGCCTGCGCGCCGGCTTTCCGAGGTCTTCGTCAAAGTGGCAATGCTCCCAGGCAATGTGGCGTACGCCCAGGCCAAGCGTCGCCGGCAAGGCAAAGAGGGCGAGCATGGTGTCGACCTGCACGAGCACATCTATCTTTTGTGTCCTGACGTGACGCCGTATGCCCGCCACCGTGGCGGCGTATGCGTGTTTGAATGATGGACGTTGCGCAAACAGGGCCTCATGGCTGACATCCGGATGCAAGGTGAAGCAGCTCGCGTGGTCCCAAAGGCTCAGGATGCTGACCGCGTAGCCTTGCTCGGCCAGCGCATTGGCGATGGTGGCGGTCATACGCTCCGCGCCGGCCATCGCATTCAGTGTCCCGGTGAGAAAGCAGAGACGGGGCAGCACGCTCGTCATGCGCGCGCCTCTTGCGTGGCTGGATGCGCTCTTGCGCTTCGCATCCAGATAACGATGCCAAACAGCACGGAGAGCAGGTTGGCGACAGCGTAGCTCAGGATGGCACCGTACGTGCCGAGACGCGGGATCGCGACAATGTCGATGGCGATCGTTACGGCAAACACCAGGCCCCATTTGATCGCGACCAGGCGTGGACGCCGCAGGTAGATCGGCAGCAAGGTCAGTCCGACATCGGCAAAGATCAGCGTCGAAGCCAGCGCGGAGAGCTGCAGCAGGCTGGCCGCGGAGGCGAAGGCGGCGCCATAGAGCAGATGGATGATCCAGTGCGCGCTCAGCGCGATCAGCACGCCGCCGGCAACGCCGACGGCCATCATGCCGCCGGCGATCTTGAGGATGTTGCGGCGCGCCTGGGCCAGCGTGGGCTGCGCGTAGACGTAGATGGGCGCGATGCCAGCCGAGAGGATGGTGGCGACCATGACAAAGTTGTCGAGGATCTGCATGGCGGCCGCGTAGGCGCCCAGCTCGCCGAGCGGAACTAGTGGCTTGAGCAGCAACTGGTCAATCCGGCGTGAGCCCATCATCAGCATGAAGCTGGCCCAGAACAGCAGTCCGTTGCTGAATAGCTCCCGGACCAGGGCAGGGTCGTAAGTGATGCGGGCGCGTGGGGCGCGCGCCAAATAATAGGCGGTCAGCAATATGGCCACTACGACTGGTTCTAGGGAAAAAGCCAGCGCGTAGGCGGGCACATAGTTAATGCCTAAAGCAAACAGCAGGCCCACAACAGTGGCCTTTACCGACAGCGAGACCAAGTTGAATAGCGTGTTCGGCCGGGTCCTCGTACGCGCCTGCAACCACGCCGTGACGATGCCGAAGGGTTCTCGGAGCACCACGGCCAGGCCAATGATCAGCGCCGGTAGCCAGAATTCGACGGTCTGTCCGGTGATGACCAGGAAAGCGCACATCAGCAGGTAGCCGAGTACACCGGCCGCCAGCCTCAGCCGGAATGCATGGATCACCAGCCGATGCTGCGCAAGCGGATCCTGGTTGGCCACCAAACGCGGGATAACGACTTCTCCACCGCAGATCAGCGCAATCGATGAGGCAATGTAGACCACGGCCTGCGCATACTGGAAGTGCGCAAAGCCCTCCGGCCCCAGCCCGCGAGCCAGCATGGCCACGATGCCGATACCGGCGCCCACCTGCAGGCCCCGTTCGACCAGCATCCATACAAGGTTACTGGCAACCTTGCGTTGCATCAGACGGGCTCCGCACAGGCCGCGGGGGCCATCCGGGCCACGCCCGCGTAGCAGGCCAGCCACTGGCGGGCCACGGCTTCGAGGCTGAAGCGCGACACGATGCGATCGTGCCGTGTGGCCTGCTCGGCCGCCGCGCCGCGGCCGGTTCCAATCGCTTGGCCGATAGCGCTGGCGAGAGCTGGGGCGTCGCCCCTGGGCACGATCGTTCCGCTGTCGCCGAGCAATGCCGCGACGCCGGCGGCGTCGGTGGCGACCACCGGACACCCGCAGGCAAGCGCTTCGCCCACAACTAGTGGCATGCCTTCGATTTCCGAGGAAAGTACGAACAGGTCGGCCGCGTTGAGCAAAGCCGGGACGTCGCGGCGGGTGCCCGCCAGCATGACGCTGCCGGTTAGCTCCTGTTGGCGAATACGTTGCTCCAGGGCGGCGCGTTCAGGCCCCTCGCCGACGATAAGCAGGCGCGCCTTGACCTCGGTGCTGGCCCGGAAAAGGGCAAATGCGTCGATCAATACGCCCTGCGCCTTTTCAGGTACAAGACGCCCGACATTGATCAGCAGGCGCATGTCGTTATCCAAACCAAGTCCCGTCCGCGCAATGTTCCTCGCCACCGGGTCGGGGCGGAACTGGGTGGTATCGATGCCATTCGGCACCACGGTGATGCGTGCGGCGGGTACGGCACCCGATTTCACCATCGCTAGACGGCCTTCCGGGCTGACATGCGTAGTGAGGCTCGCCCAGCGGTCCGTGAGCCGGTAGGCGAGCATGCGCATCCTGCCGCCTTCGCGCGCGCTGTGCGCGGTACAGATGACGGGCGGGCAGGGCGACACTGCGGCAAGGACCCGAGCGATCAGGTTGGCGTGCACCATATGGGCGTGAATGATTTCCGGACGCCACTCTCGCACAAAACTGCGCAGGTGCCAAAATGCCCGAGCCATCGAAAGGGGTGTCTTGCGCATGTCGAGCGCCAGCAGTCTGACCGTGGCAGGCAGGTCCACCGCGCATCCCGGTGTCAGGCTGACCACCGCTACGGCATGCCCCAGTGCGACAAATTGCCGCGCCAGCGCCGATACTTGCTGCTCCGCGCCGCCAAGCTGCAGGCCGGTGCTCAGCAACAGGATGCGCATGGGGGCCGTGGCGCCCTGGGAGAGCGATGGCGTGTTCACCGAGCCCCGTATCCCGTCAACAATGTTCGCAGGGTCTTTACCGCGATCAGCAGGTCCAGCGCAAACGAACAGTGCTTCACGTAATACAGGTCGTAACTGAGCTTGGTCACCGTTTCTTCATGCGTGCCGACGTAGCCTTGCTGCACCTGCGCCCAGCCCGACAAGCCAGGCCGCACCAGGTGGCGGTAGGGATAGTAGGGGATGGTATGGGCGAATTCCTTGACCATGGGTACCTGTTCGGGGCGCGGGCCGATCAGGCTCATATCGCCTGCCAGCACGTTCCATAGCTGAGGGATTTCGTCGAGGCGGTATTTGCGGATCACGCGGCCTACGCGGGTGACGCGCGGGTCGCGGCGGGCGGCGAATTGCGCGGGCGCGGCGGCGTCGAATCCCATGCTGCGGAACTTGAACATGGTGAAGGATTTGCCGAAGAGTCCCACCCGCGCCTGGCGGAACAGCGCGGGCCCGGGCGATTCGAGGCGGATCGCGATGGCCACCGCCACGCCCAACGGCAGCGCGAGCGGCGCCAGGCAAACCACCGCGGCGAGATCGATCAGGCGCTTGGCGAAGCTATAGAAATAGTGCGCGGCATAGTCGTCGAGGAAGTTTTCGTCGATGTGTGCCAGGCCGACGCGGCCGGTCAGCATCTCGCCGATCCGGTCCACCGAATACATGCGCACGTGGCTGAGCTTGAACTGGGCGAGCACACGGGTGCGCTCGGGATCGGCGGTGGCGTTGCGGTCCAGCATCAGGCCGTCGCAATGCACCGCTTCCTCGAGCGAGCTGATGGCCTGGAAGCGGGTGGGGCTGGCGGGCGCCGCGCCTGGCATGGCGAGGATCTTCTCTAGTTGTGTCAGCGTGGCGGCATCGGTGTAGCCAAATACCGGTACGTAATTGCGCACGAAGTGCCGGTAGCCGAACCAGATCCAGCCAAGCGTGGTGAGGTAGCTGAGCAGCAGCGCGCCGCGCGAATATTCGAGGTGGAAGGCGGCAAAGGCGAAGAGCAGCGCGGCGAAGGGCAGGGTGGCGGCCAGTCCGACGAGGCTGTTGCCTTCCATGGCGGGCAGGTGCAGCGAGCGGTGCAGCAACACGAAGGAGAACAGGTAGGGTAGTGCCGACCACAGCAGCGTGCGGGTGAAGACGTAGGTGACAAGTCCGGCGTGATGCGCGAATTCGGCCAGTACGATATTGAGGCCGAACAAGAGCAGGCCGAGCAGCGCCCAGGCCAGCATGCGGCTGGCGCGGCGGATGGTTTCCGAGCCTTGGGCGCGGGTCAGCTGGGCGGGGCGGCCGACGATGTGTATCTTGTTCATTGTTCGCTTGCTCCAGTGCAGGCCGCCGCACGGGCGGCGGCGAGCCCGCCCGCCAGCGCTTGCAGGTAGATCGCCCAGGTCGCCTCGGCCATCGGCGCCAGGCCAAACTCCCTCGCCCATCGGGTCCGAGCAGCGTGCCCCAGATTCTCGCGCAAGGCGGTGTCGCCTGCCAGGCGTTCCAGCGCGCCTGACCACGCATGTTCGTCGTTGCCGGCGACCAGCAGGCCGCAGGCGCCGTCGTCGAGCTGCTCGCGGACGCCCGGCAGGTCGCTGGCGATGACCGGCAGCCCGGCCCGCATGGCCTCCAGGATCGACAACGGGAAGCCTTCGTGGTCCGATGCGAGCGCGAAGGCCTGGGCCGAGGCCAGCAGGGCGGGAACGTCTGCGACCGGGCCGGCAAACCGTACGCGCCCTGGTGCCATGGTGTCGGCGAGGGTCCGCAAGGCGGCCATTTGGGGGCCTCCGCCGGCCAGCACCAGTTCGCAATCGGGCAGCGCGGCGCGCGCGAAGGCGCGGATCAGCAGGTCGGCGCGCTTCGGTGCGGCCAGGCGCGCCACCATGACGATGCGCCGCAGCGGCGCCCCGGGCGTGGCGTGCGCGCTGCTGTCGGCAATGCCGTTGCGGATCACGCTGATCCGCGCGGCGGGAATTGGCAGTGCCGCGGCCAGCGACCGTTCAGCCTGAGCTACACAGATCAGGCGGGTCGTCAGCGGTGCCAGCAGCCATTCCATCACGCGCGAGACAAGGCGCTGGCGGATCGGGGCCGCGGCCTTGAAGGCGAAGCCGTGCACCGTATAGACCACCGGGATGCCGAGTAGCCAGCCGGCCACCCGGCCCAGCGCGCCGGCCTTTGCGCTGTGGGCGTGGATCAGGTCGGGCCGCGCGACACGCAGCGCCGCCAGCAGTTGCCTCAGCGTGGCCAGCGCGCGCAACGGCGACAGGGCATTGTCAAGCAGAGACAGGCGTACGGTGCGGGCGCCGGCGGCCCGTGCGATGTCCAGCAGGGGGCCATCCCCCCCGGCCAGCAGCACGGGCTCGGTTCTGTCGCGCAGCGCCTGAAGCAGATCGGCGACGTGCGTCTGCGCCCCGCCGATCTCGGAGTTCGTGATCAGGTAGGCGATGCGCGGGCGGAGCGGGTGGTGGTTGGGCAGGGGCGAAGGCACTGGGCAAATCGCAAAGGGGGCTAGGGGAATGGAGCTGGGATTGATCGGTAGGGCCGTCGCTCCGGCAGAAGGTTCCATCAGGGGCCCAGGATGAAAAAAGGGCAAAAAATCCGAAAAATGCACTCAAACACGGCCCGGAGGTGCCGGTGGGCCGAATCCTGGACGAGTGACGCGAACCCGCCAACGGCCAACTGACGCAGTTTGCGGCAGGTCTGGCCGGTCCCCGCGCGGCGGGTGTTCCTGGGGCCATGCAGGCCGGCTGGCCGCACCCTTTCGTGCGTAGCCGAACGATTATAACTGGCGTGCCCTCCGCAATCCGGCAAAATACGGCCTTTGACGCATTTGCCCGCCGCGCTGGCTCAGGCCGGAACGGGTGGCCGGCAAAGTCGATCGGTTCAACCGCAAATATTCAGGATGACCCATGCAAATTGATCCTTCCATTTTCAAGGCCTACGATATCCGCGGCATCGTCGGCAAGACCCTGACGCGCGACGTGGCGCGCGCGATTGGCCTGTCCTTTGGCACGGCCGCCGCCGAGCAAGGCGAGCGCGCAGTGGTAGTGGGGCGCGACGGACGCCTGTCGGGCCCGGACCTGCTGGGCGGGCTGGTCGAAGGCCTGCGCGCCGCTGGCATGGATGTGATCGATCTTGGCATGGTTGCTACGCCGATGGTCTATTTCGGCACCAACGTCGACCTGGCGGGGCGCCGAGCCACTTCCGGCATCATGGTGACGGGCAGCCACAATCCGCCCGACTACAACGGCTTCAAGATGGTGCTGGCCGGCAAGGCGATCTACGGCGAGCAGATCCAGGCGCTGCGCCAGCGGATCGAGGCCGGCCAGTTCGCCAGCGGTGCCGGCGGCTGCCAGCAGGTCGACATCCGCCAGCAGTACCTGGACCGCATCGTCGGCGACGTCAAGCTGGCGCGCCCGATGAAGATCGCGCTCGATGCCGGCAATGGTGTGGCGGGTGCCTTTGTCGGCGACCTGTTCCGCGCGCTGGGCTGCGAGGTGACGGAGCTGTTCTGCGAGGTGGACGGCAACTTCCCCAACCACCATCCCGATCCCGCCCATGTGGAAAACCTGCAGGACCTGATGCGCTGCCTGAAGGACACCGACTGCGAACTGGGCCTGGCTTTCGACGGCGACGGCGATCGCCTGGGCGTGGTGACCAAGGACGGACAGGTGATCTTTCCCGACCGCCAGTTGATGCTGTTTGCCGAGGAGATCCTGTCGCGCAATCCCGGCCAGCAGATCATCTATGACGTCAAGTGCACCGGCAAGCTGGCGCCATGGATCCGCCAGCACGGCGGCGAGCCGCTGATGTGGAAGACCGGCCATTCGCTGGTCAAGGCCAAGCTCAAGGAAACCGGCGCGCCGCTGGCCGGCGAGATGAGTGGCCACGTATTCTTCAAGGATCGCTGGTACGGTTTCGACGATGGCCTGTACACGGGCGCGCGCCTGCTGGAGATCCTGTCGAAGCACGCCGACCCGAGCGCATTGCTCAATGCCTTGCCGAACTCCCACTGCACGCCCGAGCTGCAGCTCAAGTGCGCCGAGGGCGAAGCCTTCACGTTGCTCGACAAGATCCGCGCCAATGCGAAGTTCGATGGCGCGCGCGAGGTCATCACCATCGACGGCGTGCGCGTGGAATACGCCGATGGCTTTGGCCTGGCACGTCCGTCCAACACCACCCCGGTGGTGGTGATGCGTTTCGAGGCCGACAACGACGCTGCGCTGGCACGCATCCAGGCCGAGTTCAAACGCGTGATCCTGGCGGAAAAGCCGGACGCGCAACTCCCGTTCTGAGCGGATGCCGTTGAATGGGCCCCAGGAGGGCAAATCGGGAAAATGGGGCATGCCGGGCCAATCCTTGACGCAGGATGCGCTGCCTGCGCGACCGCGCATCCTGGTGGTCAAGGTCTCGTCGCTGGGTGACGTGGTGCATAACATGCCGTTGATCCACGACCTGCGCGCGCGCTGGCCGGACTGCGAGATCGACTGGGTGGTCGAAGAAGGCTACGTCGATCTCGTGCGCTTGCTGCCGGAAGTGCGGCGGGTGATCCCGTTCGCCTTGCGCCGCTGGCGCAAGCGCTTCTACCAGGCCGCTACCTGGCGGGAGATCGGTGCGTTCAGGCGGGCTCTGCGCGAGGATGCCTACGACGCCGTGATCGAGACCCAGGGCTTGCTCAAGACCGCCGTGGTGGCCCGCGTGGCAAGCCGCCGCGCCGGTGCGCCGGTGATCGGGCTGGCCAATGCCACCCAGGGCTCCGGCTATGAGCCGGCCGCGCGGCTCTTCTATACCGATTCGGTGACGGTGCCGCGCCAGACCCATTCGGTACGGCGCTCGCGCCTGTTGGGCGCGGCCCTGACGGGACTCGCTCCGCCGGAGCCGCCGCGGTTTTTCGGTTCCGGCGCACGCACGTTGCATGTCGGCGATCCGCTATGGGCCGGCCTGCCGGCGCGTTACGCGGTGTGTTTCCACGCCACTGCGGGCGCGAAGAAGAAGTGGCCGCTGGCCAGCTGGCACGAGCTCGGCCGGCGGCTGGCTGACGAAGGCCAGACCATGCTGCTGCCCTGGGGCAACGAAGCGGAGCGCCGCGCGGCGCAAGAGATCGCCGCCGGCGTGCCGCAGGCGCAGGTGCTGCCACGTTTCTCCGTCATGCAGGGATTCGGCCTGATCAACCGCGCGGAAGTGGTGATCGGGGTCGATACGGGCCTGGTCCACATCGCCGCGGCGCTGTGCCGGCCGACCGTGGAGATCTATACCGCCACCTGGCGCTGGAAGACCGAAGGGTACTGGTCCGATTGCATCGCCAATGTGGGCGACGACGGCGTGGTGCCGACGGTCGATGAAGTCCACGCCGCCGCGCGGCGTGTGCGCGGGCAGGGGATCTGATGCTGCGCGTCTTGTATAACCTGCTATGGCTGCTGGCGCTGCCAGTGGCGCTGCTGCGCCTGGTGTGGCGCGCGCGCAAGGAGCCCGGCTATGTGCAGCACGTGGGCGAGCGTCTTGGCGCCTACGGCAAGCTGCCGGCCGCCGGGCCCTGGCTGTGGGTCCACGCGGTGTCGGTGGGCGAGACCCGCGCCGCGCAGCCGCTGATCGACGCGCTGCTGGCGCACTATCCGTCCCATCGCATCCTGCTCACGCATATGACGCCCACCGGGCGCCAGACCGGCGCCCAGTTGTATGGCGGGCAGCCGCGCGTGATGCAATGCTATCTGCCCTATGACTTGCCCTGGCTGGTGCGGCGTTTCTTGCGATATTTCCGTCCAGTGGCGGGCATGCTGATGGAAACCGAGGTGTGGCCCAGCCTTGTGCGAGGCGCCCGCGTGGCGGGCGTGCCGCTGTTGCTGGTCAATGCCAGGCTGTCGCCGCGCAGCTTCCGCCGCACTGCGCGCTTTGGGCGGGCCGCAACGGCGATGTATCGCGACTTCACGGCGGTGCTGGCGCAGACCCAGGGGGATGCCGAACGCTTTCGTGCCCTGGGTTTGCCTTCGGTGCAGGTAACCGGCAACCTCAAGTTCGATATGCGGCCGCCAGAGGATGGCTTGCGCCGTGGCCGCGTGTTGCGCCAGGGATTCGGCGCGCGCGCCGTGTTCGCTGCCACCAGCACCCGCGAAGGCGAGGAGGCGCTCTTGCTCGAGGCGTTCGCGCACTGGCAGGCGCTGGCGGCGGGCGTCCACGGCGCTGTGCCGCGCCCGGTCTTGCTGCTGGTGCCCCGCCATCCGCAGCGGTTCGACGAAGTCGCTGGGCTGGTGACGCGTGCTGGCTTCTCCGTGCAGCGCCGTAGTGCGCTCGGCGATGCCGCCGCATGGGAGCAATCGGGACTGCCGGAGCCGGTAACGGCGGATGTGTTGCTGGGTGATTCGATGGGGGAGATGGCGCTGTATTTTGCCGCAGCGGATATCGCTTTTATCGGCGGCAGCCTGCTGCCCCTGGGCGGCCAGAACCTGATCGAAGCCTGTGCCGCCGGTACGGCGGTGCTGATCGGGCCGCATACCTTCAACTTTGCGCAGGCCACCGAGGACGCGATTGCCGCGGGCGCCTGCGAGCGCGTGGCGGATGCGGATGCGCTGATGCGCTCGGCAGCAGCGGTGCTGGGCGATGCGCCGCGCCTGGCGGCCATGCGGGATCATGCGCGGGCATTCTCGGTGCTGCATCGGGGGGCTACGGCGCGGACCGTGGCGGCGCTGGCGCAAGTGCTGCCGGCCTGACCCCTGGCCACTGACTCGTTATGCGGCGTTTGCCTTGGTTGGCGACGGCTGAAACTGCATCCTGGCGGCCCGCAGCGCCGGCGGCAGCCTGCCGGCCCGCTCCGGCGGCGCATCCATTGCGACGAAGCCCAGTTTGCGGTAAAGCGCGGCGGCCCGCGCATTGCTGCCCAGCACGTCGAGGACGAGCGCTTGTCCCGGACCAGCCGGTAGCAAGCCGGCGCGCATCGTCTCGGCAAACAGCGCCTGGAAGATGCCCTGGCCGCGCATGTCGGCACGCGTGGCGCAATGCGCGAGGAGCGTCTGCCGGCGCTTGGGGGCCGGAATTTCCCGTTCCAGGATGAGGCCGCGACCGATGATGCCGCCGGTTCGCCGGGCACCGAAGACACGCAGGAAATCCAGCGCAACACGCGGACCGTCGAGCAGGTTGGTCCGGCCATCCTGGATCCCCAGCACCGCGACCGGTTCGTTCCCGAGCGCCGCCACGCGATGGCGGCGCCAGGAGAACCGCCCGTTATCCGCTGCGATTACCTTCCGCAGGAAGCTTTCGCGCTCTTCCCGCGTACCGCCAAGCAGATAGGAAAATTCAAGCCCCCCCGATGCGAGCACCAGCGGCGCCAGCGCCGTCGCGTCGTGCGCGGTGGCCGGGCGGCACACCATCGCCGCCAGCAGCGATTTGCGCGGCTCGCCAGTCCGGTTCATTTGCGCGACAGGCGGGCAACAACGTCGACGGCAGTGCGAATCTGCTCCGGCATGTGCGTGGAACAGATAAAGAAGCGCAGCCGGGCGGCCTTCTCTTCCACCGCCGGATAGAAAATCGGCTGGGTGTTGATGCCTTCGTCGAACAGCGCGTTTGCCCATTGCGCCGCCTTCATCGAACTCCCAGTGATGACAGGGATCACCGAGTAGCCGGCGCTGGTCCCGGTGTTCAGGCCAGCCTTGCGTGCAAGCTCCAGGAACAATTGCCCCCGCTCGCGCAGGGTGGCGACCCGTTCCGGCTCTTCTAGCATTCTTTGCAACGCGGTGAGCGATGCCGCCGCCAGCATGGGTGCGATGCCCACGCTATACAAGAAGCCGGGCGCCAAGTGCCGCAGGATATCCGTCAACGCCTGTTCGCCCGCGATAAACCCGCCGCACCCCGCCAGCGTCTTGCTGAAGGTGCCCATCCAGATATCCACGTCGCGCCCCGCCACGCCGTAGTGCTCGCGAATACCTTTGCCGTTGGCGCCCAGCACGCCCAGCGAATGCGCTTCATCCACCATCAGGAAGGCCGCATGCCGGCGCTTGATGTCGATAAAGCGCTTCAGCTCCGGCAGGTCCCCGTCCATGCTGTAGAGGCCTTCCACCGCGATCAGTACGCGCCGGTACTGGCGGCGCACGCGCGTAAGCAGTTCATCCAACGCTTTCCAGTCGTTATGCGGAAAGCTCAGCCGCTTGGCGCCGCTGAGCTGCGCGCCCTGGACAATACTGTTGTGCGCGAGCGCATCGTGGAGAATCAGGTCCGACGGCCCGAACAGCGAGCCAATGACCGTGACATTGGTGGCGTGGCCGCTGACAAACGCGACGCAGTCATCCACTTCATACAGCCCGGCCAGCGCATGCTCCAGTTCGCGCTGCACCGGGCGCTCGCCGGCGACCATGCGGCTGGCGGAAGCGGAGGTGCCGTACTGGTCGACGGCAGCCTTTGCGCTTGCCGACACTGCCGGATCGCCGGCCAGGCCGAGGTAGTTGTAGTTGGCAAAGTTGATATAGCTTTTACCGCCAATCTGCGTGGTGGCGCCGGCCACGCCTTCGTGCACCCGGAAGAAGGGCGACTCGATCCGCAGCTGCTCGCTCATCTGGCGCCCGATCGCGACCTGTTGGTAGGCGGGCAGCGTGTCGAACCGGCATAGCTGGGCCAGTTCGGAAGGCGCGGCCGGCTTGGCCATGGCCGCCGGGACCGCCTCGATCTCCCCGGTCACCCGTTCAAGCTGGCGCTGCAGCGCCTTCGCGGCGAGCTGTTGCCTCAGGTTGTCGCCCAATCCCATACGTAATCCTTGTTCAATCAGATGGCCGGTCCGGCCCATTCCCACGCATCGGGTTGCGCGAGCAGTGCCGAACACAGGCGATAGTTCATTTCATGGCTGGGGCGCAGGGCGGTCACGCGTGCCAGCAAAGGCGCACCCAGCAACGCCAGGTCGCCGACCAGGTCCAGCGCGCGATGGCGCACGAACTCCGCGGGCAGGCGCATGCCGCCAATGACGGAGCCGCCGACGATGGTCGCCGTGCACGATGGCCGCGCGCCGCGCAGGATCGGCCTGCCGCGCAGGTAGCCGAAGGCGATCGTGGGGATCGCCCATTTCAGGCGGCCGTACGAGCGCGAGGGCGCGATCTCGCTGCGGAAGCTGGCCGGGTTGATCTCGCCTTGCCAGGACAACACGCCGAAGCCCTTGAGATCGTTGGTGACGTGCAGCTCATAGCGCTCGGCCGGCTCGATGACCAGTTGGCGCATCTCGTCGTCGGCGACCGCCAAGCGGCGCAGCACCCGCAGGAACCGCTTGGGCTCCGACAGGGCGGTGCGGCCGCACGCTTGTATGGCCTCCACCCAGGGCAAGGCGCTGCCATCGAGTATCGGCACCTCTTCGGCATCGAGTTCCACCATGGCATGATCGATCTCGCAGGCCAGCAACGCGGCCAGCAGATGTTCAACGGTACGCACGCGCAGGCCATTGCCGGCCTCCAGCGCGGTGCATAGCGGCTGCGCCAGCCGCAGGCCGGGCGATGCGGGCAACTCAGCCAGGACTTGGCCGTCCAGCACGCGCCGGAAGACGATGCCATGGCCCGAACCGGCCGGCCGTATCCGTATATGGACACGCCGCCCGGTGTGCAGGCCGTGACCCGCCAGCACCAAGTCCTGGGCCAACGTTCCCTGGTTTGCATGCCAGCCCCAAACGCCGTTCATTGACGCGTCGGAGTAGCGGACACGTTGGGTTCGACTTTGTCGGCCAGCACGCGGATGTCCTCGGGATTTATGTCGAGCGCATGCCGCGCGATCATCGCTTCGATCTGCTGCTGCGTCTCGGACGGTGCGTCTTCCTCAGCGGCCGCACTGTCCGTGCGGATCGAATCGACGATCTTCTGCGCCAGCGAGCGCACCGTGGCACCATCCGCCAGCAGCATCACCGACAGCTTGACCTTGAAGGACTCCTCCACGGCCATGCCCAGCTCCATCCCCATCAGCGAATCCATGCCCAGATCGACCACCGAGCGGTCGATATCGACCTTTTTGGCCGACAGGTGGAGGATGCGCGCGATCTGCGCCTGCATGGTCTCGATCACCAGTTGCAGGGCCTGGGCTGGCGGCAGCGCGCGCACCTCGCCACCCAGGCTGGCGCCTGCCGTGCGCTGCGCGTCCTGGCCCTCGCTGCCCTGCATTTCCACGTAGCGCAGCGAGCGTGCGGCGGGCATCACCCGCGCCACGGCCTGCCAGTCGAGCCAGAGCACGGCTTCGCCGGCACGGTTTGCCAGCAGGGCCTGCTCCAGCGCCGCCATGGCTTCGGCCGAAGTGATCGAGCGCCCGCCGATGCGCACCTGCAGCGCCTCACGCGTTTGCGCATTGCGTGCCAGGAAGCCAACATCCTCCAGCGGTCCCCAGGCCATGAAGCAGCCTGGCAGTCCGTTGGAGCGGCGCAGGTAGACCAGCGATTCCAGGAAGGTATTGGCGGCCACGTAGCTCGACTGGCCGGGGCTGCCGAGTAAGGTGGTAGCCGACGAGTAGACGACGAAGAAGTCCAGCGCGCGCCCTTGCGTGGCGCGATGCAGGTTCCACGCGCCAGCCACCTTGGGTGCCAGCACGCTGCCGAAGCGTTCGTCGTCGAGATTGGCGATAAGGCCGTCGGCGATGGTCATGGCCGAATGCACCACGCCCTTGAGCGGGGTTCCGCTGCGTTCGATCTGCTCCACCAGCGCGGCAACGGCAGCGCCATCCGTCAGGTCGCACGAATTCACGGTGACGACGACGCCCAATTCCTCATGCCACTGCTGTGCCTGCACGGCGAGCTCTTCGGACAAGGCGCCGCCGCGGCTCGCCAGCACCACGTGCCGGGCACCCTTTGCCACCAGCCAGCGCGCCGTGGCAAAGCCAAGGCCGCCCGTGCCGCCCGCCACCAGGTAGGCCGCTCGCGGGTCCAGCGCCAAATGCGTCGGCTTCGGGATTTGCGGTGCCGGGGCGCCGGTCGGGAAGGTGATCACGATTTTGCCGATCTGGCGTGCCTGCTGCATGTAGCGGAAGGCTTCTTCCACGCGATGCGCGGGGAACGTGCGATACGGCAGCGGATCGAGCGCGCCGCTGGCCAGCAGCTCCATGACCTCGGCGAAGATGCGAGCGGTCAGCCCCGGCTGCGCATGCATCAGCTGGTCCGCATCGATGCCGAAATAGCTGATGTTGTTACGGAAGGGGCGCAGGCCGATCCGGCTGTTCTCGTAGAAGTCGCGCTTGCCCAGTTCCAGGAAGCGGCCGAACGGGCGCAGCACATCGATGCTGCGCACCATCGCTTCGCCGGCCAGCGAATTGAGCACAATGTCCACGCCCTGGCCGCCGGTGCAATGCAGGATGTCGTCGGCGAACGCCAGGCTGCGCGAATCGAACACATGGTCGGCACCCAGCAGCCGCACAAACTCGCGCTTCTCGTTGGTGCTCGCGGTGGCGAACACTTCCGCGCCAAGATGGCGGGCCAACTGGATGGCCGCAATACCGACGCCGCCCGCAGCGCCGTGTACCAATACCCGCTCGCCCTTGCGCAGCCGCGCTAGCTCGCACAGCGCGTAGAACGCCGTGAAGAACGTGGTGGGGATCGTCGCGGCTTCCTCGAAGCTCAGCCGTTCGGGTTTGAGCGCCACGGCGCCAGAGCGCGTGCGCACGCGGCTGGCGAAGCAGGCCGGTGCGAAGCCCAGCACGGCGTCGCCCGGCTGGAAGCCCTGCACATCCTTGCCGACGCGCGTTATGCGGCCCGAGAGCTCCATGCCGATGGTCGGTCCTGCAAAGCCGTTCTCCACAGCCTCGTCGGATAGCAAGCCCATGGCGTACATCACGTCACGGAAATTGAGGCCGGTCGCGGCGGGTTCGATCTCCACCTCGTCCGCGTCAAGCTCGCGGTCGGCCAGGGAGAACCATTGCAGGTGGCGCAGCGAACCCGGCGACGCGAAGGCGAGCACACTGTGCTGACTTTGCCGGTCCGAGCCGGCGCCTTGCTCGCGCAGCTCGACGGTCGAGGCCGGCAGCATGCGCGGCACGAAACGACCCGTGCGCGTGAGCAGCACTTCTTCCTCGCGTTCGTCCGACAGCAGTTCGTGAACCAGCCGGGACGCCGGTCGCTCGCAGGCGGGATCGATATCGATCAGGTGGCTGGACAGCTCGGCGTACTCGTTCATCAGGACGCGGCCAAGCCCCCATAGCGTCGCCTGCTCCGGCCTGAAGGCGGATGGCTGCGCGCCGGGAACTGCCAGCGGCGCACCACCACGGCTCACTACCCACAGGCGCACCGGCGAAGCCGCGTTGGCGAGCCCGCGCACCAGTTGCGCCAGCGCAATCGAGGTGCTCTGCTGCGCATGCATCATGTCGGTGCCGCTGGCCTCCACGTCCAGGCCGTCGATGTCGGCCGCGAGGAAGACCACGTGGCACGACATGGGCGCGGCAGTGAGGGACGGGTGGGCGAGCAGCGCCTGCACCGAATCGAGCACGGCGACCTCGCCATGCGGGGCGTGTCCCTGCAACGTATCGGCCACGGCGGCCATCAGCCGGCCGTGCGCAGCCGGATTTACCAGCAGCCAGCTGGCCGCCGGTGCTTCCGGCTGGCTTGCGGCGGCGGCATCCATGCCGCGGCGCGCGACCAGGAACGCCGGCGTGCCTTCGATCTCCAGTTCCGCTTCCGTGTGCCGGGCAGGGACGTCGAAACCATGTTCCTGCAGCAATGCTGCGATGGCATTGGCCGGTAGCAGTTCCCCGCGGCCCAGCTTCCACCATTCGGCAGACAGCCCGAATACGATGTCCGTGAAGCGGCTCGGCTGGCTCTCGGCGACGATCAGCAGCGCGCCGGGCGTCATCCATTCGCGAGCGGCCTGGATCAGCCGCTCCGGATGCGCGCTTGCGCGCAGCAGGTTGTTGATGATCAGGACGTCATATTTGCCGGAGCGCCCGGGTTCGGCCGCGAGCGTGGGCGCTTCGCCCAATTCGATCTGGACGGTGCGGATCAGCGGATGCTCGGTCGCATCGAACGCGCCAAGCTGTTCCGCACTGCCGGCAATGGCATAGTCGCAGCGCGATTGCAGATGCGAGCCAAACGGCTGGAACAGGTTGGTGCCGGGGGCGATCACTTCGAGCACGCGCAAGGGGCGTTGCTCGTTCCACGCCGCGACCGCGCTGTCCAGGCAGGCGCTGGCCAGCCCGTTGACGTGGTTCCAGGTGGGCGAGGCCTCGTAGAGGTGGTCCACCAGGCTGCTGCGCCCGTTCGGCAGCACGGCCTGGGGGCTGAGCTTGCCGCCGAGCAACGCCGGCAGCGCGGCGCCGCAATGCGCCAGCAGTGTGAGTTCAGCGACATGGCCCGGCGAGGCGGAGACCAGGCTGCGCCAGAGATCCTCAATGGCAGGCAGCGTCTCGTCGCCGCGCACCAGTAGACCGTCGCGCATGCCCAGCACGCCGTCTTCCAACAGCATGCCGACCAGCCGCTCGAACAACGCCGGATTGGCGCTTGCCGGCAGCTGCGGTTGCCCCAGCACTTCCAGCGCCTCGACCGCGCGCAAGGCATAAGCCGCCGCCAGCACGTCGAGCAGCGGCATGACCTCGGTCAGGTGGGTGCGGCGGTGGGCAGCGTCTTCGTGCGCCACCAACGCGGCGGTGGCCGACGCGATCAGCGTCTCAGGCGAGGGCAGGGCGGCCGCGCTGAGGTTGGCGGCATAGGGCCTGGCTTCGGCGACAAACGCGAAGCGGCTCGGCGTCACCTGGCGCCGCGCTTGCAGGTCGACCCGCCGGAAGCGGCATGCGCCCACGCGCATGATGATCTGGTCGAACTCATCCAGGTAAGTAAAGGACGCCACCAGCGAATGCGGGCTGCGGCGCTCGATGCGCGCCACCACGCGGCGCACGCGCTCCCCTCCGCCGTAGTAGTCGATACGGCCCATCTGTACCGGCACATAGGCGGCGTCGGCTGCCACGTCTTCCTCGTTCGCCGCCGCGCCCATCAAGGCGAGCAACGGATGGAATCCGCCGTCGATGGCGGCAGGGTGCATCGCATAGGCAGACAGCGCGCCTTGCAGCACATCAGGCTGCGCTAGTTCCGCGATTGCCGTATCGCCGGCAATCCGCACGGACTTCACCCACTTGAATGCAGGGCCGAAGTTCAGCCCGATCTCGGCAGCCTTGCTGTAAAGCTGATCGCCATTGATCGCATATGCGGTCTCAAGCGCCGCCAGTTCCCCGGCATCGAGGGCTTCGCTGGGTACCGAGGCAGGGCCGCCGGGCAGCAGCCGCCCAACCACGCCGATGGTCCACGGATCGGTGCTCATGCGCGGGCGGGTCTCGATGACGAAGCCGCCCGTGCGTGCATCCACGGTAAAACGGAACAGCTTGCCCTGCTGCGGCTGGAACACCACGGGCGAGCGAATCTCCAGGTTCTCCACGGCAGAGGACTCGGTGCCGAAATGCAGGCCCGCGGCGGCCAGCGCCATTTCCGCATAGCCAGCGCCGGGGAAGATGACATCGCCATCCACTACGTGGTCGGCCAGCAGCGGCAGCTTGACCGGGTCGACCTGGTTTTCCCAGGCCACGGCGCTGTCTTTCAGGCGGTAGCCCAGCAGCGGGTGTTCGCGGCGCCGGTTGACCAGGTCATAGCCCTCGGCGGTGGGGGCGAGCCAGTGCCGGCTGCGCTGCCACGGATAGGTCGGTAGCACCAGGTCCGGATCGGCTGGGGGATAAGCCTTGTCCGCATCGAGGCTGGCGCCTTGCGCCAGCGCTGCGCAGAACGCGTGCTGCAACTGAGCGGCGCTGTCGTGATTGCGCTTGAGCGTGGGCAGGGCGTGGCCGCTCGCCTTGGCGTGCCCGAGGGTTTGTACAATATAGTTGCGCAAGATCGAGTGCGGGCCGATCTCAAGGAAAACGCGCACGCCCGCATCCACCAGGTGGCGCGCGGCCGCCTCGAATTGAACTGGTTCGCGGATATTGCGCCACCAGTATTGCGCGTCGAGCGCCGTGCCGGGCAGTTGCGCGCCAGCTACCGTCGAAATGAATGGCGTGTGCGCCTCCTGCGGCTGCAGGTCGGCCAGTTTCGTCAGCACCGGATCGCGGATCGGATCCATGCACTTGCTATGGAATGCGTAGTCGAGATCCAACGCCTGGAAGAACTTTCCACTGTCGGCCAGATGCTCCAGCATGGTGGCAATGGCCTGGGGCGAACCGGCCACGGTGACGGCTTCGGGGCTGTTGATGCCCGCCACCTCCAGCTCCTCGCCAAGTCCGAGGCGGTCGATGACTTGTTGCGCGGCTTCCGCGCTAACGCCGACTGCAGCCATCTTGCCGGTGCCCGCCGTCGTGGCCTGCGCACGGCTGCGCTCCTTGATCACATGCACGGCTTGCGCCAGCGTCAGCGCACCGGACGCCCAGGCCGCAGCCACTTCGCCCACGCTGTGGCCAAAGCATGCGTCGTATCGCAAGCCGCGTGCCTGCAGCGAGCGCACCACGCCAACTTGTAGCGCAAACAGCAAAGGCTGCGCGTTCTCCGTACCTTCGAGCCAGGTGGCCGTGGCGCCTGCGCGCATCACGCCGGCCAGCGAGTCGCTGCCATCCGCTTGCCACAGGACATCGATTTCGTCCATGGTTTCGCGGAAAACGGCATCCTCGACCAGCATCCGCTGGCCCATGCCCGCCCACTGTGAACCATTGCCGGAGAAGACCAGCGCAAGCTTGCTCTCCGCGCCGGTCGGCACTTCGCCGGTGGTGACGCCCGGCGCGCTCTCGCCGCGTGCCAGCAGGTCTAGCGATGCCATGCCCGCCTCCTGGCTGGCGGGCGTGATTACTGCCCGGTGGTTCAGCCATTGGCGCTTGCGCGCGGCAGCGCTGGCCAGCGCCTCCCACGACGCGCCAGCCTCCAGGCGCGCGTGATACTGGCCCGCCAGGGCGCACAGCGCATCGGGGCTGCGCGCGCTAAAGACCAGGGCCGAAGGTGCCGCCGCGGGCGCCGCCTTCGCCACGGCGTCGTGCCGGGTTTCGGCCTCGCCCAGCAGCACGTGGGCGTTGGTACCGCCAAAGCCGAAGGAATTCACGCCCATCAGCAGCGGCTTGCCGCCCGTGTCGAGCGGCAGATACTGGTCGACCACGCGCAAGCCGCCGCCGGCAAAGTCGATATTCGGGTTCGGGTTCTTGAAATGGACCGTAGGCGGCACTGCCTTGTGCTTCAGGCACAGCACCGCCTTCAGCAGCCCGGCCATGCCGGAAGCAGTCTCAAGGTGACCGACATTGGTCTTGGCCGAGCCGATCAGCAAGGGCTGGTCCGGTGCGCGGCGTTTGCCGAGCACATCCGTCAAGGCACGCGCTTCGATGGGGTCGCCCACCGCAGTGCCGGTGCCGTGCGCCTCCACATAGGCGATATCCAGCGGATCGACGCCCGCACGGGCATAGACATCCTCAAGCAACGCGGCTTGCGTGGCCGCGCCAGGCACATTGATGCCGCCTTGCGAGTGCCCATCCGAGTTCACGCCGGACGAGACGATGACCGCATGGACGGTATCGCCATCGGCCTGAGCCTTGTCGAGTGGCTTGAGCAGCACCAGGGCACCGCCCTCGGAACGCACATAGCCGTCGCCGGCAGCATCGAAAGCCAGGCAGCGCCCGGTGGGCGACAGCATCGACGCCTTCGCGAAACTGACGAACGGGAATGGGTGCAGCAGCAGGTTGACGCCACCGGCCAGCGCCGAATCGGCTTCGCCAGCATGAATGGCATTGCAGGCCTGGTGCAGTGCGACCAGCGACGACGAGCATGCCGTATCGATCGACATGCTGGGGCCGCGCAGGTCGAACAGGTAGGAAATCCGGTTCGAAGCGATGCTCAGCGTATTGCCGGTCGCGGAGTAGGCGTCGGCTACGCTCAGGTCATCCACGCTGCGATCGCCGTAGTCTTTGCTAGCCACGCCGATAAAGACGGCGCAATTAGTGCCCGCCATCTCGGCAGGCCGCTGGCCGGCATTCTCGAACGCTTCCCAGGCGAGTTCCAGCAGCAAGCGTTGCTGCGGGTCCATTTGCCTGGCCTCGCGCGGCGAAATGCCGAAGAAATCGGCATCGAAGCCCGCAATGTCGCCAAGCACGCCGGCAGAGAACGTATAGCTCTTGCCCGGCTCGCGTTTTGCCGGATGCAGATAGAAATCGGTGCCAAAGCGGTCGGCAGGCACTTCAGTGACGGCATCGGTTTCATTGACCAGCAGGTTCCAGAACTCTTCCGGATTGCGAACACCCCCGGGAAACCTGCACGACATTCCCACAATAGCGATTGCTTTTTTCATCTTATTCTGACTCGGCGCTGCTAATCTTAAATTCACTGAATTTCAACTTCTTTGTCCTTCATGCAGGCACGCCGGCCTGCACCGGCTGCCCGATCGCGTTGAGCAAATGCCGCCCCAGCTCCGCGACATCCAGTTCTTTTTGCAGCGATTGCGCTTCACCGTAGTTGCGCCAGATAAAGTAATCGCTACGGGTTTGCATGGCGCCCAGATTGCTGTAAACCTTCGGCAGGGCAGGCACATGGTCACCGTAGAAACACAGAATGGCCTTGCGTTTGCGGTTTGCCAGGTAGTCCGTCAGACGGCCGATCATCGCATCGGCGTTGGCCAGATGCCGCAAATAGGCGGTCAGGTCATCCCACGGCGCACCATCGCCCAGCGAGTGATAACGAGCACCTTCGCCGGCCTCCACCCTTTCAAGGTGGAGTGGCCCGTGGTTCTCCATCGTCATCGCGAAGACAAACGCCGGTTTGTCACCGGCGGACTCCAGTTCCGTAATGATAGCGTCTGCGACCGCGGCATCCGCCACATAAGGTCCGGCGCGCCGGGCGCCGTCGAAATGCCGGATATCCAGGAATCGCTCAAAATGCATTAGCGGGAACACGCGATCGCGGCCGAAGAAGTCCGCGAAATAAGGGTGGATCGCCGACGTGCGATAGGCCGCACGCCGGAACCATCCCGCCAGCGAGGCGCACGGGCGGCGGATAAATGCATAGGGATAGAAGCGCGCATAACCCAGTTCCGCCTCGGGCACGCCCGACAGCATGGCGAACTCCGTGCGCATCGTATTAGCGCCCCATGCCGGCACCCGCAACTCGCCGTACCGGCAAGCGGCCCGGCAAGCGGCGTCGAAATTAGCGAGGATGGCCGGGCGCACGGCAGTTCCCAGGCGGCGGGCATCGAAGAACGATTCGCTCTGGATCACGATTACGTCTGGCCGCACTGCCGGCGCCACGGTCCGGGAGAACGGCCCCGCCGTCAAGGCCGCCCGCAGGCCGCGCGCGGTTCGGGGCCGCAAGCCGTTCAGCAGATATGCCACGAACACCGCAATAAAGCCATGGTGGAGCTGGTCGTCGGACGGCACCAGCGTGAGCGGCAAGCGTGCGGCGAGCACAATGGCAATTGCCAGCGCACCCACGCCGAAAGCCGCCAGTTCCGCATACGTTACGGCGTCGAGTCGGCCGGAGGCGAGGAACGCCCCGACGAACAGCGCCGCCCCGACCGCGATGGCCAGTACCTGCGTCACGCTAAGGAAGGGGAGATACAGGCGGGGATGTCGGAACAACTGGCCAAAAAGGCTCAGGTCGGTGAAAACGAAAGGCTCGCGCAATGACGCATWTTTGGCATTGTTGACAATAGCCATTAATGCCGCCAGCGAAAACGCCACTAGCCCGGCAAATGCCGGGCGAGCCGAGATCGCCAGCGTTAGCGTGAAGGTCACGACTAACGCCATCGCATGGATGGCCAGGGCCGCCGCCGGGCGCCGCCATGGCGCGCGCGG
This sequence comes from Cupriavidus sp. 05N39, assembly GCF_056397325.1. Taxonomy (NCBI): domain Bacteria; kingdom Pseudomonadati; phylum Pseudomonadota; class Betaproteobacteria; order Burkholderiales; family Burkholderiaceae; genus Cupriavidus; species Cupriavidus sp. 05N39. The sequence goes on along the minus strand of NZ_JBFTNE010000077.1, from coordinate 5,029 downwards.
GTAGGGCACGGCGATGGCGTCCGGCAGGAAGGAAGCGGCAAGCGCCGCAAAGAAACAAAGCAAAGGCGGCATGTCGGCTAATGCTCCTCCCGCGGAAGATAGGACAGCCGATCCAGGATCGCATCGGCAATCCGCGGCGGCAGCAGCGGGAGCAATCCTATGCCGAAAGCCAGCAAACCGGGGAAAGCAATCTCCGGCCTGTTAGCGGCGAGGCCCGCGCGGATATGGCGCGCCGCTTTTTCAGCGGACCAGAGGAAAGGCTTGTCGCCCGGGAAGACATCGCTCATTGTGGTCTTGACGAAACCGGGGAACACCAGCGACAGATTCACGCCATCTCGTGCCAGCAGCGGGCGGACCGACTCGCCGTATGCCTTAATTGCAGATTTGCTGGCGCAGTATGCGGGGGAGATCGCCATGCCGCGGATTGCGGCCAGGGAGCTGATCATGGCTACCTGGCCACGGCGGCGCTGGCGCATGCGGCCCACGATCGGCAAAACCGTATGCATGGCACCGTAGAAATTTGTGTCGAAAACGTCGCGCGTGCGGGTCAGATCTTCCCAATCCCGGGCTGAGGACAAGGTGCTGGCAACGCCGGCATTGGCGATCAGCAGGTCGATGGGGTGTGCGTCATCGAATTCGTGGAGCCATTGCGACATGGCGGCGGCATCGCGTACATCCAACGCCGCGCTCACCACGGTGGCTCCCGCTGCGCGGCATTGCCCGACGCAGGTAGCAAGGCGGGACGCGTTGCGGCCAATCAGGCCCAGCGTGATGCCCGGGGCGGCATAGGCGAGCGCCATGGCGAGCCCGATGCCAGCGCTGGCGCCGGTGATGACAATATGGCGCGGCACTGCTTTAGCCATGCGCGGTAGCCTCCAGCCGCTTCACCACGCCAGCAGTGGCCATCGCGATGCCGGTGCGGGAATAGAAGTCGCCGTTGATTTGCGTGTGGTGCAGCAGGTAATGCAGGAAGGCCTGGTACAAATTCATGTCAGGACCTTCTGCCTCCAGCCAGAACCTGTCCAACTCACCCTGCCAAGTCATGCCCGCCATGTCATAGATGGCCGTGCCCAGCGTCATTAGCGGGCGGCGATGGTGCAGGGCTGACAATCCCACCGTGCTATTGACCAGTACGACGCCGCGGGCATGGTCGAGCAGCGTGGGTAGGTGGCCCGCGTCGATGAAATCAAAGCGGTCCACCATGTCCAGCGTCTGTGCCAGATGGCGAGAAAATTTGCGATAGTCGATCAGGCCAGTGTCGAGCGGATGGTTCTTGATCAGAAGCCTGGCGTTGCCCGGGGCGTGGCTGGCGAACGAAGTCATGACTTGCTCGATTGCCTGCCGTACGCCCTCGAACGGGGAATGCACCTGGATCTGGGAATCCGAGTTGAGTTGCAGTGGAAATACATAATACGGCCGTTTCGAGCCCAGAAGCCGCTCGGTTATCTCGTGCGCCTCGGTTTTATGGCGCCGTTGCAGCAGCAAGCGGGTCGCCAAGCCCGCGTACTCTCGAAAGCCATTGTGCGGGCGATGGCTGCGGTAGTGCGGGAAGTGTCTCGCGTGCACTACATTGGCGGCGCGGTAGCGGATGTCGTGGAACGCGCGTTCGTAGAGGTTGTAGCCGGTGCTCTGCCCGGGGGGGCTGGGCGGCGTCACGCTGCGGTGGCCGAGGTACCAGTCGGGATCGCGAGGGAGGCGGGAGCGGCCGTTGACGCCATGTTGTTCGAGGGTGAGCCAGTGGGGACGGACGTAGCCTTCTTCGAAGACGTGGATTTTCACGCCCAACTGGTCTGCCGTGCCGTATGCAGCCTGGTGAATTTTCCGACAATCACCAAAAAGCAAAATATCACTAAAATTGCCACACCTGATGGTGTACTCGTACCAATCCGGCAACGATTGTAATGTGTCGGAAAAGTTGCAGGCGACCCCTCTGCCCGAGTATGCGAGGTCACCGCCGCAGAAGTTAACCCGCTGCACCTGATGACCGCGTTCGCGAAGCGCCGCGGACAAGTGGCTGAAGAATGGAGATGCCGTGCCTTGCAGGGCTAGAAAGGAGCGTCGCATCGAAGTTATGAGGGGCTGCAGGCCGGGGTTTGCGACACGGCAGGCACCGGATCTGTCAAATCTGGCGAGATCGCTATGCCACGTCCAAGGATATCGGAGAAGGTTTGAAGGATACCGCAGCGGTTTGGGTTTTGTAAGGAACTGCTTAGCTGATGTTGCAGTTGGGATCCGATTGAAGTGGGCTCGGCAGCCGCACGGATGAAGAGTCGCTATATAATCGGCAGCCATAACCTGGCTTGGTTGCGGGGCGTAGCCGGAAGGCCGATTCCTGCAGATCTGTCCTGTAGAACACAGCACTGGAAACACCCCATTTCTTCGAATTGTCCTGTATCGAGGGCAATTTTGAGTCTGTCGAGCGAGGAAGAATTGCGCGATACCGGCTCGTATAGCTTTGGAAAACACGTTGGATACGGTAATCAAGAACGAAACGGTGCCGCGGGCGACCGGAAGCAAGAGCAGTCTGTGGCAGCGTCTGAAGCGCGTCAATCGACTTTTCCTGTGCACCGTCGTGGTGCCCACCGTCCTGGCGACAGTATACTTTGGCGTCATCGCGTCCGATGTTTACGTCTCAGAATCACGCTTCGTGGTGCGCAGCCCCCAACGGCAAAGCCAGACCAGCGCGCTTGGCGCTCTCCTGCAGGGAACAGGTTTCTCCCGGGCTCAGGATGACACCTATGCGGTGCTCGACTACATGGGATCGCGCGATGCCCTTGGCGAATTGAATCGCGACAACTACATTATTGATGCCTTTGGTAATCATGGTGATTTCCTGAGCCGCTTCCACCGTCAGTTGGACGATAGCTTCGAAGCGCTGTGGAAGTATTACACCAAGCATGTGGTATCCATCGAGTTCGATTCCACCTCGTCGATTACCACGCTGCAGGTGCGCGCCTTCTCGGCCAAGGACTCCATCAGAATCAATGGCTCGCTGCTGGACCTGAGCGAGCGGCTGATCAACCGCATGAATGAGCGTGCCGCTAAGGACATGGTGCAGTTTGCACGGGGCGAAGTGGATGCCGCAGCCGCCAAGGCCAAGGACGCAGCCGCTGCACTGGCCACGTACCGCAAATCCTACACAGTGTTTGATCCGGACCGGCAGTCCGCGCTGCAGTTGCAACAGGTAGCGAACCTCCAGACGCAGCTATTCAATGCGCAGGCCCAACTGATACAGCTGCAATCGATCGCTCCGCAGAATCCGCAGGTTTCGGTGCTGAAGACGAATATCGCGGCGCTGACGAAGCAGATTCAGGAGGCAACGGGTGGTGTTGCCGGCGGCAGGGGGTCACTTTCGGACAAGGCTGCAAGCTACGCTCGCTTGCAACTCGATGCGCAGTTTGCGGAAAAGCAGCTGGCATCAACGATGACCGCTTTGGAAAATGCACGGGCCGAGGCGCAGCGGAAGCAGCTTTACCTCGAACGGCTGGTACAACCGAACGAGCCCGACGTCGCGGTAGAGCCGAAGCGGTTAAAGTCAATCCTAATTGTGCTCCATCTCCTTATACAAAAGTCCAGCGTCCTGACCGGGCGCAGTGCGACCAGAATTTGATGGGACTTGGGCGGGAGGGGTTGTAAACTCGTGCGGATTCGCGTTTACTCCTGGCTTTTTTGAGCGCGAATGAACAACGAGTCGGGGGCATGGGTGGACGAAGAATTTGAGGCGCTGGATCTTGGCGATCCAAGGCGGGACCGACGGGCGAAGGGGCTGCTGAAGCGACTGGCTGCGAGGCCGACTGCGAGCATTCCTGGCGCATGCGAAGACTGGGCAGAGACCATCGCTGCCTATCGATTTCTCGGCAACGAGGAAGTCGAGTGGACAGACATGATGCAGCCGCATTGGGAGCGCACGGCAGGGCGGGCGCGGCAATTCCCGGTGGTGCTGTGCATTGCAGACACAACCGAGTTGAATTTTAACGGCCAGGAGATCGATGGGCTCGGGCCCTTGAGCTACGAAGCGCAGAGGGGGATGTATCTGCATCCGACCTACGCTGTGACGCCGGATCGGGAACCACTCGGTGTGATCGACGCCTGGATGTGGGCCCGGGAGCCGCTGGATGCAAACGGGCAGCGGGTTGGTATTACAGAGAGCGTACGGTGGACTGAAAGCTACGAACGCGTTGCAGAACAGGCCGCGATGTTGCCTGAGACTCGCCTGGTCTACGTGGCGGATCGGGAAGGCGATATCGCTGCGATGATGGAGCGTGCTAATGAGCTCGGCAATCCTGCAGACTGGCTGATACGTTCCCAACACAACCGCAGCCTTGGTGAGGCAGGCAAGCTGTGGGACACGGTAGACGCCAGCGAAGCTCTGGGAGAGATCGGCTTCATCCTGCCGGGGCGCGCAGGCCAAAAGGCGCGCGAGGTCAAGCAGGAGTTACGTGCGCAACGCGTGAAGCTGCCGGGTAAGACGGGGCCAGCCGTCACCTGCATAGTGGCCCAGGAGATCGGCGCTCCGGCAGGCGTTACCCCTGTCGTGTGGCGACTGCTGACCAACCGGGAGGCTCAAGATACAGATGCCGTCGTCGAGCTGATCGATTGGTATCGAGCCCGGTGGGAGATTGAGATGTTCTTCAATGTCCTGAAGAACGGGTGCAAGGTGGAAGCTTTACAGTTATCCCACATGGACCGCGTGGAACGGGCCCTGGTGTTTTACATGGTGGTGGCGTGGCGCATTGCCCGACTGATGCGTTTGGGCAGAACCTGCCCTGACCTGGACGCGTCGCTATTCTTTGATGCCGATGAGATACGAGGCGCGTATCTACTCGCGAAGAAGGCGCGCCCAAAGACGCCCGTCACGCTCAATCAAATGATCCGCTTGATCGCGTCACTGGGTGGTTTCCTGGGCCGCAAGAGTGATGGCGAGCCCGGCGCCAAAACGATCTGGATCGGCATGCAGCGAACCATGGATGCTGCGTTCATGATCCTGGCGCTACGGGCTGAGGACTCATGACTTCTGTATAAGGAGATG